>CAYQLL010000008.1:0-15498 GCA_964418405.1 uncultured Christensenella sp.
AAGAAATATTATATTTTATTTCGCGAATTATTTTTGTGTGAAGCCCAAGTAGTGAAGTAAAAGACTGTTTATTTAGATTATACAAAGTTTTATACAATTTGACAATATTTTCTCGACTTAAATCTAAATTATTCACAAATATTGCATCTTGTTTTTCAATTTCTGGAATATAAATTTCAGCTTGTGAAATTTTTGATATTGCATTCAAGTACCCCCTGTCAACCACTCCGTCCAAAAAGATTATTTTTTTGTAACTTCGTGCGAAGTTGATATCAGTTGGGCACAAATTAAGTGCATTAAAACCAGAACCCAAGCATTCAATAAAATTGATTTCATATAAATTTTTAAGGTCATAATTTTTCAAAAAGTCACGATATTTTTGAGTGTTGTAACAAACAAAACAAGTACCAAATGATGTTGCCCTGCAACCTGCCAAAAAGTCCAGAATATCTTTTTTTGAATATGTTTTTACATTACCCTCTTCATTGGTTTGATTAAACAAAAGTTGATATAGTTTGAAAGAATTGAAATAGTTGTCTGCAGATTCTTTTATCTCATTGCTACTATCAAAATTTTTGATAACACCTTTATATAAGTTTTTGAACTTATTTTGAAATTCAAACACAAATTCATAATATTTACCAAAATTCAGTTTTGGATAGTCACCTAAGTAATTAAAATATATCAAACTAAGTTTATCTCCAATATTGATGTATGCATGAGTTGAAGTTGGACTTAATCTAGAAATTTTCACTTTATTTGTCTTTATCATAAATCTTGGCTTAGTATTTTCGCATCCGCATGGTTCCAAAAGCTTCAAATCATTAAAAAGCCCGTCAGTTACTTCTTGCTCATTTATCTCCACATCATAATAATCAATTGGAATAAATGCTTGTGAGTTTATATGCTCAAAGATAAACGAATTAACTTTGTTCTTAAACTCTTCAAAATTTTCTTTCTTTAGCGTTAGTCCTGCCGCTACCTTATGCCCGCCAAAAACCTCGAGTAGTCCTTTTACAGAAGTTAAAACTTCGTGAATATTTACATCCTCAATGCTTCTTGCTGAGCCTTTGAGTTCATCACCATTTTGTGCAAGGAGTATTACTGGTCTATTGTAGATTCCAAGCAGTCTTGAACAAACTATCCCCAAAATTCCGCTATCCCATTTGTCAGACTTTAGTATTATTGCGGGCAAGGTCGACATATTTTCACTTTTTAGCATTTGCTCACAATCTTTGTAGACTTCGTTGCAAATTTCTTGGCGTTTTGTGTTATGATTGTTTATCTTTTCAATCTGTTTTCTAATTATCACTGGGTCAGTTTCAAGTATGAGTTTAAGAGAATCGCTTGCATCCCCCATTCTTCCAGAGGCGTTCAACTTTGGTGCAATTTTGAAAGCAATGTCATTTGCATCAACACATTTTGTGTTTATTTTGTTTTGCTTGAACATTACTTTTAAACCATATGGGAGATAACTATCAAAATTTTGCAAACCTTTTGCCACAATTATTCTATTTTCATGTGTCAGTGGTACAATATCAGCTATTGTTGCAATTGTTGCAATTGGTAAAAATTCCTCAGCCTCTTGCTCGCCTAGTATTGCTTGAGCAATTTTGAAAGCCACCCCCGTTCCACACAAACCATTAAAAGTGTATTTTTGGTCTTTTAACTTTGGATTGACAACAATTGTGTTTGGTAAAACTTCTGGAATTTCGTGGTGGTCGGTTATGATTATGTCAATGCCGAGTTTTTTGCAATATTCAACTTCTTCAAAACAAGTTATTCCACAATCCACTGTAATAATTAAATCTGGTTTTTTATCCTTGCAAATCTTGTCTAAAACTACGCAAGTTAGTCCATAGCCATCGATAAATCTGTTTGGTAGATAATATCTTGCATCTACTCCTAATTTTTTGAGTAGATTTAGCATAATTGCTGTTGCACAAATTCCATCAACATCATAATCACCAAAAATTAAAATATCTTTTTTGTCATTCGCATAACATTTTACTTTTTCCACAAGTTCACTCATCCCAGAGAGTAAAAATGGGTCGGCGTAACTTTGTTTCGTTGGATTAAAAAAGACTTGTAACTCTTGTGGCGTTTTATATCCTCGTGAATAAGCAATTTCAATAATCTTTTTGTTGACACCAAACTGTGATGCTAAATTTTCAATAGTGCTTGTACTTGCACCATCGCTAAAAAATTTCAATAATTTCATAATATACTACCTTGTTTGTAACACAACAAACATCTACTTTTATGAGTATAGTATACAACAAAAAGTAAATATTACAAAACAAAAACAAAAAAAATATGCTCAGATTTTGAGCATATTTTATAAATTATTAATTAAAAGCAAATATTTATTCCTTTGCTTCAGTTTCAACAATGATTTCAGGTGCATTATTTATGTCATCTTCTGTTAATTTTTCTTCAACAACAACATCTTTTGACTTCTCAACTTGTTGCTTTTTCTTTTTTGGAACAAAGAACATAGCCCAAAGTCCAGGAGTAATCATCACACTGGTATACATACTCGAAATTAGTGCAAAGAATATCGCAAGTCCCAAACTTTGCATTGAATATATTGGCATAACTGTCGTAAACAATGCGAAAATTAGTGCTACCATTGAAATCACTGCATAAACTTTGAGATTTTGTTTTGTTGTTAAGTTAGCAAGTTCGTGTTTTGGAGTTTTTGCATAAATTTCTTTGCTTAGGTTTTCTTTTATTCTTGT
The DNA here is from genome assembly GCA_964418405.1 of uncultured Christensenella sp. Lineage (GTDB taxonomy): Bacteria > Bacillota > Clostridia > Christensenellales > UBA1242 > UBA5893. Next base: position 2,742 of record CAYQLL010000008.1, read on the forward strand.
AAAGTACATATGTGAACATAGTCCCGACAAAACAACAATAAAACCACATGTTCCAACCACGTTTATATCAACCTCAGTTCTTGTGATAAGCAATAGTCCAGTGTACATCAAGCACGAAACGACATTGGCAAACAAAGATACAAAACCCGCACATAAACCTTTTCTTGAAGCAGTGTACACAAATAGTGCAATAAAAGTTACAAGAACTGCAAGTATTGTTGCATTCAAAACTTCGCTTGATACACTTCTTTCGAAATTATCAACTTTTACATAATTATTTCTCTCGTCTTCGTCAATTGTATAGTTTCCATCCGCATCTTGATAGAATTTTGCAAGCAAATCAGATTTTAGTTGTTCTCTTACATCGTCGCTAACTCTGTCGAATTGTACAACAATTGCGTCTCCATAATAATTTGTTTCAACTTTTTGGAAAACAAGATGTGTTACATTGTTATCGTTAAACACTTCCACAACATTCTTTTTGGCGTTATTATATTCGTTACTCTTGTTTAGGTCTTTGTCAACAACAACAACTGATGCAACTGAACCGCCATTATAGTCATAAGATAAATTGAAATTGACCGTCAAAAGTAGTATAAGACCAACTAAGATAATTACACAAGGTGCAATCAAATGATATAGTATATTTTTTGCAAAGTTATAGTTGCAATTTTTCACTTTATCTTTTATGTTATTATACCAATTATTCTTCATCGCTTCCAGCCTCCTTTTTTAGTGCCAAATGTTTTTCGTTTTGGTGATTTATTGGAAGATACCAAGTTGTGAACACTTTTGTCAGTAGGAGTGATGATACAATAGCAAGCACACTTCCAACAAGCAAGGTAACTGCAAAAGATTTCATTCCAACTGTTCCGATTAAATATAACACAACAGAACAAATTGCTCCTATTGAACAAATGTCAACCACTTCAAAAAGCGAGTCCTTAAAGCCTAGTTTGAAAGCGAGTGAAATTTTTCTTCCAAGTGAATACTCTTTGCGTATTTTTTCAAATACAACAACGTGGCATAAAATTGTGAGCAAAAATCCTAGCATTATTCCAACAACTCCTGCAAGTGTCAAAACAAAGAAATTGCTTGGGAAAGTTTGTAGAAAGAACATATAAAGCACTGCATTAATTAAACTTGTTAGCATCGAAATTAAGCCCAAATCACGATATCTTAGGCACATAAACACATTTACTAAGGTAAACGAAATTAGCATACAAAGTTTGATTGCAAGCCATGCATTTTTTCCAAGACTAGCTGATGTAACACTGTTTTCTTTTTCGGTGAGTTTGACATCAAGTCCGCCAATCATAATGTTAAGAGCATAGGCATTGTATGCACTTTCAGTTGAAAGGTCACTTTTTGCCAAAAATGTTTTACCCGTCATCACTTCTTTGTTTACTGAACTGAGTGAGCCAACTTTTTCGTCTGTTTCTGCATTGTAAAAATACACCGTGTTCCCTTTGTTTTCTACAACATGTTTTGTAAGTTCACTATATTTTTTTGTCCCTATGCTATCAAATTCAATCAAAACACCATATTCGTAATCGGATGAACTAGATGATGACTGTTGATAAGAAAAACTACATTTTTTGATGTACTTTGCTTCTATATCATACTCGGTTGCCTCTTCCTCTCCACGAATAACAAGTTCAATTCTATTTGCTAGGGCGGACAAAATTGACGAACTATTGTCGTCATTTACAACCGTTACACGCAAATAATTATCGTTTTGAATACCAACTTGATGATTTGAATAGTTAAACATACTTAAAGCATTGTTTACATACTTAACTGCGTTGTTCATCTCGTCAGATGTTAAAGTGCTAACTTCTTCGTTTGTTGGTGAACATTCATAGACTGCCACTCTGCCCTCGCCTATGTCATATCCAAGCGGTATTGCATTCATAAAGCCTGCAAAATTGTCAGTTGAGCCAAAAGGCATCTTAAAAGAACAAACTGACAAAAAAATTCCAATTGCAACCAAAACGGATACAATTACGAAATTTATTATTGATAATCGTTTTGCCATTACTATCTCCATTTTTGTGCTACTTGCACATTTTAATACTTATTGATTATAAAATATTAATGCTTTGATGTCAATTAATTTTTAACAATTAACAAATGATTTACACACAAAAATGAATATATTTTTCTCAAAAACTATTTTTTGCCAACATTGACAGCAATAATTCCGCAAATCGCACCAATAATACTGCCAAACAAACAGTCATTTAGAAGCGAAACACCAAGTTCAAAATGTCCGTCGAGCACCGAAAATGCCACAAACGCAATAATTGTAAACAAAAAGCCTATAAGTAGTCCAGACATAAGCCCCATTTCCCTTGATTTTTTTAGCCCACAAAACACGCCAAATAAAATTGAAATTATTTTTATTATTTGATTTATTGGCTTGATTAAATTATCACTTATAGCACAAAACCGCAATACAAAAGCAAAAATAAGTATTAAAATTAAGCACAAAGAAAGTGCCATAAGTGAGCCCTTTACAATAGGACGCAAAAATGACACTTTTTCATTTTGATTACTAACTTGTATTTCTTGATTTTTCATAATTATCCCTCACTACAATAAAATGTATGAAGGATATATTTTAATTATGATTATTTTTTAGATTTTTTCTTTGAATTTGTCGATTTTTTTTGCTGGTTTTTTTTCGCTGGTTTTTTCGTTTACATTTTCAGATACTTGACTTTCCACAACTTGTTCAGTTGCGGCTTTGTCGTTAACATTCTCTTCAATTTTTTCGTCTTGAATTGGCTCTTCAACCTTTTCGTCTTTTTTATTTTCATTTTTTGTTGAAACGGCTTCGATTACTGGATTTGAAAGGTTTGCATAGATTGCGTTTATGTCCATTGTCATGTAGCCTTTATGTTTTTCGTCACCAGTTTCAATTGTAACAAGTTTCATATCAAGTTTATTTTCGATTGAAACAACCTTGCCAACAACCCCAGCAGCGGTCATAACTTGATCCCCCTTTTTGATTGAATCAATCATTTGTTGTGCTTTTTCCATTTCTTTTTTGTTTTTTGCCTTCATTAAAAATGGCGAAATAATCAAAAATAACGCCAAAACGCCAAGTAAAACCCAACTTGACCAATTTGAACTAGCTGTTGTTCCTTCTAATAATAAATTCATCTTTAATCTCCTTAATTTTTTACTAAATAAATTGAGTCCATACTATTGTTATAATCACAAGTAATATAATTGGAACAATTATCTCTGAAAATGTTGCAAGTAGCATAAACTCTCCTTACTAGAATATTATCATAAATGTAGTATTTTTGCAATTATTTTTTGTTGTCTTTTTTGTTGTTTTGTCTAAAATTTGTAATTTTTTAGATATTCTTGCTTAAAATCTAGCAGTCTGTCTTCCCAAATTGCTTTTTTTATTTGTTCAGTAAGTCTTGTTAAGTGACGAAGATTATGAATTGACAAAAGTTCTGCACCAAGCATTTCGCCTGCTTTTACTAGATGATGAATGTATGCCCTTGTGTAGTGCTTGCACGCATAGCAATCGCAGTCATCCTCTATTGGCGAAAAATCTTCTTTATACTTTGCATTCTTTATAACAAGTTTTCCCGTTTTAACAAACGCTGTTCCGTTTCTTGCTACACGAGTTGGAAGCACACAGTCCATCATATCTATTCCCCTTGCATAACCTTCAAGCAAGCAATCTGGACTACCAACCCCCATAAGATATCTTGGCATATTTTCGGGCAGTTTTGGACGCATATAGTCCAGCATTTTATACATTTCTTCTTTTGGCTCACCAACACTAAGTCCACCAATCGCAATTCCGCACCTTGCATATGGTTTGCAATCTTCAATACACCTATCTCTTAAATCTTCGAAAAAATTACCTTGAATTATTGGAAAAAGCATTTGCTTTTCATTTTTTTGTGCATCATAGCACCTTCTTAACCATTTTTTCGTAATCTCAGCACTCTTTTTCGCTTCACTATATGTCGCACCATACTCGCTACAAATATCAAATGCCATAATTATATCAGAACCAATATCGTTTTGCACTTGCATACACTTTTCTGGGGTCATCAAAAATCTTTCGCCAGATAAGTGAGATGAGAACTCAACACCCTCGTCACTAATTTTTCTTAGCTTGGCAAGTGAAAAAACTTGAAAACCGCCACTATCTGTTAGTATTGGACGATCCCAATTCATAAATTTATGAAGTCCACCCGCTTTTTTTATAGTTTCGTTCCCTGGTCGTAAAAATAAGTGATAAGTGTTGGATAGTATTATTTGAGCGTTTAGGTCTTTTAGGTCTTCAACCCTTAGTCCTTTAACTGTCGCTTGTGTGCCAACAGGCATAAAAACGGGGGTTTCTATATCGCCGTGTGGCGTGTGAAAAACACCAATCCTTGCTCCAGATTGTTTACAAATATGTTTTATTTCATAACTAAAATTTTCCATAAGTATTCCTTAAATAATAAACATTGCATCTCCAAACGAAAAAAATCTATATTTTTCGCTTACTGCAAGATTGTAAATTTCAAGAGTTTTGTCCACTCCCATCATTGTTGAAACAAGCATAATTAGCGTGCTTTCTGGCAAGTGGAAGTTTGTTATTAAACTATCAACTACTTTCATTTTGTATGGCGGATAAATAAAAATGTCTGTGTCTTCCGCTTTTTCGTGAACAATTCCGTTTTCATCGCATGCACTTTCCAGAACTCTAACAGATGTTGTTCCAACGGCAATAACTCGCCTACCTTCGTGTTTTGCAAGGTTGATTTGGTCAGCAACATCTTTTGTTATAACATAATATTCGCTATGCATTTTGTGATTTAGTATGCAGTCATCTTTAACTGGTCTAAAAGTCCCAAGTCCAACATGAAGCATAACTTCCAAAATTATAACACCTTTTTCTTTGGCTTTTTTAAGGAGTTCTTTTGTCCAATGAAGTCCAGCAGTTGGTGCTGCGGACGAGCCCTTTTCTTTGCTGTACACTGTTTGATATTGCTCATTATCTTCAAGTTTTTTTTTGATATAATGCGGAAGTGGCATACTGCCAATTCTATCCAAGATATCTTCAAATACACCATCAAATAAAAACTCAACTTCACAAATTCCCTCGCCCACAATTTTTGTAAGCACACAAGAAAGTTCATCACTAAATTTGACAAGTGTACCAACTTTTAGTCTTTTGCAAGGTTTTGCAATAACTTCCCAATGTGTGTAGTCTAGTCTTTTTTGTAAAAGCATTTCAATTTTTGCACCTGTTTCTTGTTTTATTCCATATATTCTTGCTGGAATAACACGAGATGAGTTTAATACAAGTACATCGCCTGCGTTCAAATAATCGAGTACATCTCTAAATTTCTTATGCTCAACTTGATTAGTTTTTCTGTTGTACACAAGTAGTCTTGCACTATCTCTTGGCTCGGCCGGACTTTGTGCAATTTGTTCTTCTGGCAAATCGTAATGATATAAACTTCTTTTTGTTAATTGTTCGTTTGTGTAATTTTCCATAGTAAGTTTTAGTGTAATATTTTTTCTTTTTTATGTCAAGAAAAATAGCATTGATTACTTTTCATCAATGCTATTTTTAATATTAGATGATTTTTAATATATATTATCCACAAAGTCTTTGGCGCTAAAAGGTTCAAGGTCGGATATAGTTTCGCCAGTGCCAATAAATACAACGGGCAGGTTATAGTCTTGAGCGATACTAAACACAACTCCACCTTTTGCGGTGCCGTCAAGTTTGGTTAAGATTATGCCGTCTAGATGAATATATTCGTTAAAATGCTCAATTTGACTTAGTGCATTTTGTCCTGTTGTGGCATCAAGCACAATAAAATTGTATCTATGTGCAGTCAGATATTCGCGAGTTATCACTTTGTCGATTTTTTTCAGCTCTTCCATAAGATTTGTTTTGGTTTGAAGTCTGCCTGCCGTGTCTATAATTAAAACATCAGTGTTTTTTGCTTTGGCACTTTGTACCCCGTCAAACACGACGGCGGCGGAGTCCGCCCCTTCGCTATGTTTGACAATTCTAACTTTGTTTCTGTTTGCCCACTCAGTGAGTTGGTCACTTGCAGCAGCACGAAAAGTGTCCCCTGCAACCAGAGTTACATCTTTTTTGTTATCCTTAAAATATTTGGCAAGTTTGCCAATTGATGTTGTTTTCCCAACACCATTGACACCAACAACTGTGATAATTGCGGGATATTCAATTTCAACCTGCCCAACTTGCTCCATTATTTCTGCGAGTATTACTTTGAGTGCAACTCTAACTTCTTCCGCCTTTCTTATCTTGTTTTTTCTTGCATACTGGCGCAATCTTTCAACAATTTCTTCGCTTGTAGAAAAGCCAACATCACTAGAAATTAAAATGTCGGTCAATTCTTCATAGAAATCGTCGTTAATCTCCCCGCCACTAAAAAGACTGTCAAGTTTTCGTGAAAATGCTTCTTTTGTGCGTTTAAGTGCATTGCTTATACTTTTGAATATGCCCATTATTTTACCTCCACATTTTTGAGTGCATCGGCAAGTTTTACGCTTACCATTTTGCTTACACCCTTTTCTTCCATTGTCACACCATACAAGCAATCGGCAAGTTCCATTGTTGGCTTACGGTGGGTTATAACAATAAACTGTGTAACCTTTGAAAAACGCCTCAAATATTCAGCAAATCTTCCAACGTTTGCATCGTCAAGTGCCGCTTCAATTTCGTCAAGTAGACAGAATGGCATTGGTTTTAGTTTTAGAATTGCAAACAAGATTGCAATTGCTGTCAATGCTTTTTCGCCACCAGAGAGAAGTGTGATATTTTGAAGTTTTTTGCCCGGTGGTTCGGCAACAATATCCACACCACTTTCAAGCAAATTATTTGGGTCAGTTAGTTCAAGGCGAGCATTCCCACCACCAAAAAGTTCCCTAAATGTAACTTTGAAGTTCTCGTTAATTTTCTTAAACTCTGTTTCAAATCTTGACATCATTTCGGTCGATAGTTCTTCAATAACTTTTGTTAAGTTTTCCTCAGCTTTTAATAAGTCATCAGTTTGCATTTTAAGTCCGTCATATCTTTCCATTAAAAGTTTGACATCTTCAATTGCGTGAACATTGACATAGCCAAGTTTGGATATTTCTTTTTTAAGTTCGCTAATCTCAGAAGGAGCAGTTGAAATCTCAAAATCCTCTCGAACAAATGGTTGGCAAGTTTCGTAAGAAAGCGAATATTCTTCAAAAATTCGCTCTTGCATTTGGGCGAGTTCCGTGTCAACTTTTTCAAGTTGGTTTTCGCACGAGTTCTTTTTGTCGTTAAGTTTGGTAATTTCGTCCATAAGTTGCATTTTTTTGTCGCTTAACACTTTCACTTTGTCTTGCAAAGTTTGTTTTTCGGTTTCATTTTCCCTTAAGTACGCTCTCAAACTTTCAAGTTTTTCTTTTGCTTCAATGTTTGCTTCGGTTTCAATTTGTTTTCGAATGATATCCTCTGCTTCTTTTATTGTTTTTTCAATTTTTTGGACTTCAACTTCGTAGGCATTTGCTTGCAAAGTGTTTAGATTAATCTCTTCATTCAACCTGTCAAAATCTTGTTCAAAACTAGATTTTTGGGCTTCCATTGATGCAATTTCAACTTTAATTTTGGTCAAAGTTTCGTTTATATTATCGCGTTTTTCTTTTAATTTTGCAAACTTTTCTTGACGCTCTGCAATAAACTTGTTTGCTGATGTTTTGTTTTGCATTGCTGTATTTTCAAGTTCATCAATACTTTCAAGTTCTTTTGTTAGATTATCTATTCTAATTTTTGTTGAATTGTATGTTTCTTGCAAAGTTTTTTGCTCTTGCAAAACTTCGTTAAGCGAGTTTGTGTATGATAAAAGTCGCTCATTTTCTTTTGCAAAAGTTATATCCGCACTATTACGCTTGTCAAACAACTGATTTATCTCAAATTTTGTTGCATCATAATCTTTTTGAAGTGAATTTATGTTGTTTGCATATGTTATCACTTGCGATTTTAGTGTTTCAATTTCTTTTGTAAGAGTTTGAATTTCTCTGTCACGGCTAATTAGATTTGCGGCGTCCTTCTTTTTTGAACCACCAGTCATTGAACCTTGTGGGTTGATTACATCGCCGTCTAGGGTCACAATTTTGTAACTTAGTTTTGTTTTATTTGAGATTGCAATTGCGGTGTCTAGATTATCCACAACAATTGTTGCACCAAGCAAGTTTGACACAATGTCACTTATCTCACTTGGATAGGAAATAAGGTCGCTTGCAAGTCCAAAACAACCAAAGTGCGTCAATGCTTTGGCGTCTTCTGGCGCAATCGACTTTGATTTTATTTTGTTTATTGGCAAGAATGTTGCTCGTCCAAAGTCATTAATTTTTAGGTAATTTATAAGTTCTTTTGTGTTTTGCTCGTCAAAAGTTACTATGTTTTGGACTGCATTGCCAAGAGCAATTTCAATGGCGGTTTCATACTTTTCAGGAACATTTATTAGTGATGCAAGTACGCCCATCATTTTTGACTTAATGTTTGCGTTTTTTTCGCTTTCTTTGAGTAGTTTTTTTACCGCATATTGATAGCCGTCATACTCTTTTTGCATTTCTTCAAGCATATTTTTTCTGTTTTCATATACTTGAAGTTTTGAGTTCGCGCGATACCTTTCTTCTTGCGCAGTTTTTATGTCTTGCGTCAAACTTTCTTGCTTTAATTTTGCAGTTGCAAGCATATTTTCCGCATCTTGTTTTTCTTGTTTAAGATTTTGAACAAATTGTTCAATTTCTTTGCTTTGGTCTTGCTTTTCTTTGACGGTTTTATTTATATTTTCAAGTTTTTGCTCTTGCTCTGTCAAGTTAGTCCTAAGCATATCCCTTTCCGCTTGATATTTGCTAAAATTTGCTTTAATATCGGTAAGTTTATCCATTGCATCAAACATTTTTTGTTGACTTGACTGGGTTTGGTCTTCATGAAGACTGAGTTCGTCAACAATTTTTAGATAATCGTTGGTTACTTCGTCAAAAGAAAGGTTGAGTGTGTGTAATTTGTCTACAATCTCGTCGTATTTTTCTTTCTTAAAACCAAGTTCAGCTTTGTCTTTCTCCACTGTGTTTCTTGCATTTAGTAAATCTAGGTCAATTTTTGATTTTGTTTCGTTCATATTTGCAATTCTTTCACGAATTAGGTTTGCTTGCCCAGATTGTTTTTCAAGCGCAACGGACAAATTCAAAATACTGTCGTGAATTTTTGCAATTTCGGCATCAATTCCATTAACTTTTTGCGTGCAGTCGTCATATTCCTTGCCGGTTTGCTCCAAACTTGCTTGTCTGTTTTGAGTTTCTTCCATAATGGCGGAAAGTTTTGTGTTTATTTGCTCTTTGACGGAATTTGTGTTGTTGTATTTATACACATATGTGTTGACTTCAAGGTCTTGTAGTCTACTTCTTAGTTCAAGCCAAAGTTTTGCATTTTCCGCTTGTTTTTTTAGTGGTCCCATTTGCCTTTCAAGTTCGCTCAATATATCATTTGCACGGGTTAAATTATCTCTTGTTCGCTCAAGTTTTCTTTCGGCGTCAACTTTTCTTGACTTAAACTTGGCAATTCCGGCAGCATCTTCAAAAATCGTTCTTCTGTTTTCTGGTTTTGAAGAAATGATTTCTTCAACCTTACCTTGTCCGATAATTGAATAACCATCGCGGCCGATTCCACTGTCATACAAAAGGTTGATTATATCTTTCAGTCTAACTGGTGTGCGGTTGATTAAGTACACACTTTCGCCACTTCTATACAACTTTCTCGTGATTGCAATTTCGTCAGTATCATAGTTAAAATAACGATCAGCATTGTTGAAAATCAAAGTGACCTCACAGTACGACAAACTTTTACGCTTTTCTGTCCCATTAAAAATAACATCTTGCATACTTGAACCACGAAGCAGTTTGCTACTTTGCTCGCCAAGTACCCAACGAATTGCATCACTAACATTACTTTTCCCGCAACCATTTGGACCAACGATTGCAGTTATTCCAGAATCAAACTTTATGTCGGTTTTGTCCGCAAAAGACTTAAATCCTGCAAGTTCTATCTCCTTAAAATTCATTGATTTTTATCTCCTAATATTTCCAGTATCTTTTTTGCGCATAATTGCTCGGCGTGTTGTTTACTGCTCTCGCTTGCCCTTACTTTTATGTCGTTTAATTTTGCTTCAACAATAAATGTTGGATTGTGTGATTGTCCAAGTTTTTCAATTAAAGTGTACTCCACCATATGCCCGTTTTTTTGTGCAATTTCTTGAAGAAGAGATTTTGCATCGACGATATCAATTTCTTTCACGTCTTTTATGTAAATATTTTCTTCAATAAATTGCAAACATCTATCTAAGCCGGCGTCCAAATATACACTTGCCGTTATTGCTTCAAACATATCACACTTGATTGATTTTGTGAGTTTTTTGCAACTTTTACCAAGTCTTACAAGTTTTTCAATGTTAAGTTTGTCAAAAACTTGGCTTAAATTTTCTTCACTTACATAAAACGCCCTAAGTTTTGTTAGCATACCTTCGTTTAGTGTTTTGTTCTCAAAAAAATGTTTTCCAACCAAAAAGTCTAAAATACTATCACCCAAAAATTCCAATCTTTCGTAGTTATCCTCGCCAAACGAACTATGAGTTAGCGCTTTTTTTATGTTTTCTTCGCTGTTAAATTCGTATCCGCCAATGCTATACATTTTGCACCTCGCAAAGCTCGGGCATTTCTTCAATTGCCTTTTGTATTTTTTCGTTTACTTTGTTTTGCTCAAGTTTTAGAATTTGCTCAACCGCCGCACAAATTGTGACTGGCTTACTTGACCCGTGAGATTTTACAATAGTTTTCTTGCAACCAACAAAGTTTGACCCGCCGTATTTGTTATAGTCCAACTTGCTTTTAACTTTTTTAAGTGACCTTTTGGCAAGAAGTCCGCCAACTTTCCCCCAAAAACTGCTCATCATTGCTTCTTTAATTTCGCCTGTTGTGAATTTTACTGCACCTTCAATTGATTTTAACAGCACATTCCCAGCAAAGCCGTCCGTTACGATAACATCATAATCACCACTTAGTGCGTATCTTGCTTCCATATTTCCAACAAAGTTGATTGGAAGTTTTTTAAGCATTGGAAATACCTCTTTGACAAGTTCGTTGCCTTTTTTATCCTCAACTCCATTGCTCAGCAGTGCAACTCTTGGATTCTCAACGCCAAACATAGCCCTAAAATACTCCGAACCCATAAGCGCAAAATGGCACAAGTTTATTGGTTTGCAGTCAACATTTGCACCACAGTCAATAAGCACAACTTGTCCGCCCGTTTTTGTTGGCAAAAGTGGAGCAAGTGCAGGACGAGAAACACCTCTCATCCTTCCAATTTTCAAAAAACCGCCAGTAAGTACTGCGCCAGTTGACCCAGCACTAACAAGTCCAATGCAATCATCGTTTGTTTTAAGATAATCAAGTGCAACAACAAGTGACGAGTTTTTCATTGTTTTAATTGCAACTGTTGGAGTGTCGTCATTTGTGATAACTTCTTTTGCATCAACAATTTCAAGTCTTGACTTGTCGTATTTTTTCTCACTTAGAATTGGCTCGAGTTTATCTTTATCCCCAACCAAAACAACATTAAAGTTGTCAAATTTACTTAGCGCAAGTATTGCACCATCTATATTACAAAGTGGAGCGTTATCTCCACCAAATGCATCAATTACTACTTTCATTTTTTCCTCTTTTTCCATAACAAAAAATTGCTTTATTTTCAAGCAATTCTATTATTACAAATTTTTAAGAAAAAATCAAGCAAAAACTCTATCTTTTCATTCCATGCCTTACATCACAAAAAAAGGCGGTTTCGCCTTTTTTTTCGAATGAGAATTATCACAATTGTTTGTTTTGTCGTGGTTTTAAACTAATTGGAAAGCTGCACGAACTCTCTGACTGTTCTCATTCTTCGCATCTAAAGAATCCGTAGTCCCGCTCCTGTCAATCCTGCACACTCTTCCGTCATCATAAGAGAAAGCTGAACGGAACCAATAACCAACCCTCCCTACCCCATCATCTGTCTCCCAAGTAGTAGAAGAAAAATCTATCCCACCCTTATACATCTCTAATTCTCCTGGATCTAGCAACCAAAACTTATCTTTTGTCGTGTCTGTGCTCGGTCTCTCTACATATGTTGTTTCTTTCGATGAATATTGGTTTCCCACATACTTCGTAGTATACTTATATAACTTATTTCCTAGGTCTCTATCTTTTATGAAACTCAAGTCGTCTGATGATGTTAGGTTAAAGTAGGAACCATCTTTAAGAGCCCCCCTTGAACCATCTACCCCGTTCCTTATCTCACTTTCAAAATAGTTAGTATTACCGTTACTATCAAAAGCAAGTGTGCCATTTACAGCGAATTCTTGCAAGAACACCGCATCACTCAGATACTTCATATCCTCTTTTCCATCAAATTTCATAGCACTTGCGTCCGAACTATCATATGTATACCTGCTTACTCCATCAAGTGACACCAATCTCCAAACTACATCCGAAAGTTCTTCTTCCTCTTCTGTATAATACCTTCCGCTGCTCACTCCCTTCACTTTATAACCTGTTCCAAGCGAGATATAATAACCACTGTCATCCTTTTGTAACATGCCTGCATATGGATACTCGTATTGTGTATAACTTACATGCAATTTATAATCAATATTAATATCTGAAATATTGTTCGTCCTGTCTT
>CAYQLL010000009.1:0-15311 GCA_964418405.1 uncultured Christensenella sp.
TTTGGGACCCTGCTTTTGGGACCCTGCTTTTGGGACCCTGCTTTTTTCTACGCTTCACTATCTATTGTGATAGTTCAAGCGTTCTATTCTCATTAAAAAGCATGCCACTTTTCGTAAATCTTGTCAAGCATTTTTAATAAATTTTTTCGTTTTTTCTCAAACTTTTTTTGCTTACACGTTTTTTTGTTTTTTGCTTGATTACGATTCGTGCTAGTATCCACACATTCGCCTTTTGTGAGAATCGCCCGATTATAATATGGTTAAGGCACAACTATGTCGCCCCGTGTGGCGAATTTTGACACGATGTTTTCTCGACAGAAGTAAGTTGAGTGCATGGGAGTTCAAATAACTATGGTAAAATTTTTATTTTATAAGTAAACTTGCAAGAATTATACCGAGAATGACGGAAAGGATGAGAATTATGTAGATAGTTAGTTTTTTATTTTCGCGTTTTTCTTGTTGTTCGTCAAAAGAAAATTCTATTGACTTTTGATGTTTTGTTATTTGTTTTTCTTTTTGTATTTTTTTTGATTGTTTTTGTGTTGATTCTTTATTTGATTTCGTTTGTTTTAATTTGTCATTTTGATTGACATTTTGCTTGTTCAATGTCTTGTTTGTGCTAAAACGTCTGAAAAATTCACGCAATATGTAATCGTCTGGACTTTTTTGTTGACTCGCGAAAAGTTTTTGGTCATATTGAAAACGTTTATCATCATCTTTCAAGATCGAATAACTCTCATTTAATAGTGCGGTTTTATCTTGGGCAACTTTTGGATTGCCATCATAGACATCTGGATGATATTTTTTTAGTTGTGACAAATAGGCAAGTTTTATTTCTTCCTTGCTTGCATTTGTTTTTACACCTAATTCTTTGTAATAGTTTATCACGATAGCACCTTTTTCAAATATTTTGCTGTGTAACTTTGCTCTACTTTGCATATTTCCTCTGGCGAGCCAGTGGCAACTATTGTTCCACCCTCATCACCACCTTCGGGGCCTAAGTCAATTATATAGTCCGCACACTTTATTATATCAAGGTTGTGTTCAATGACAACAACCGTATTATTATTTTGCACTAATTTTATCAAAATTGCAATAAGTTTTTTTTCATCGTCTACGTGCAATCCAGTTGTTGGTTCGTCAAGGATATAAATTGTCTTGCCTGTACTACGCTTAAACAGCTCAGTCGCCAGTTTAACTCTTTGTGCTTCACCACCGCTTAAAGTTGTGGAACTTTGCCCCAATGTAATATAACCGAGTCCTACATCATTAAGTGCCTTTACTTTTGAATATATGCTTGGAATATTCTCAAAAAACGAACATGCATCTTCAACCGTCATATCCAAAACATCAGAAATGGACTTGCCTTTGTATTTGACTTGCAAAGTTTCGCTGTTATATCTTTTGCCCTTACAAACTTCGCAAGGGACAGTTATATCTGGCAAAAAGTACATTTCAATTTCTTTCACGCCTGCACCTTCGCACGCTTCACATCTCCCGCCTTTTATGTTAAAACTAAATCTCCCTGCCGTGTAGCCCTTCATTTTCGCATCAACAGTTTGGGCAAAAAGTTCACGTATTGGGGTCCAAACTCCCGTATAGGTCGCTGGGTTGCTTCGTGGCGTTCTGCCAATAGGAGATTGGTCTATTGCAATTACTTTGTCAAGTTTTTCAACGCCTTTAATTTCTTTGACGTTGCCAAGTTGTTTATTTGCTCCATTTAGGGCATTTGCTAAATATGGATAAAGTATGCCATTTATTAAACTACTTTTACCGCTTCCGCTTACACCAGTTATGCAAGTAAACACACCAAGCGGAATATCTACATTTATGTTTTTTAAGTTATTTTGCTTTGCTCCTATAATATGCAAAAAATCTCTTGCTTTTTTACGAACACTTGGGCATTCTATCTTTTCTTTGCCCGAAAGATATTTACCTGTAATTGAGTTTGGCGAGTTGATTATATCTTGCACGCTTCCACACGCAACAATTTCACCACCATGTTTGCCCGCTTTTGGCCCAACATCAACTATATAGTCAGCGGAACGGATAGTGTCTTCATCGTGTTCAACGACAATTAAACTATTGCCTAGGTCGCGAAGATGTTTGAGTGTTCCTAGGAGTTTATCGTTATCCCTTTGATGAAGTCCAATGCTTGGCTCGTCCAAAATATATAACACACCAACAAGCCCACTACCAATTTGCGTTGCAAGTCTTATTCTTTGACTTTCGCCACCGCTCAGCGTTTGTGCACTTCTTGATAGCGATAAATAACCAAGCCCAACATCTTTCAAAAAATTTAACCTTGCCTTAATTTCTTTCATAATTGGTTCACTCACTGGCAAATCTTGTTTATCAAACGTCAATGTGTCAATATATTTTAGAAGATCATCAACACTCATATTTGACATTTCTAAAATATCCTTTCCCCCAACTTTAACAGAAAGTGCTTGTTCGTTTAGTCTTTTTCCGTAACAAGTTTTGCAAGGTAACTCTTCCATAAACTTACCAATTTCAAATTTTACATACTCACTTGTGGTTTCCTTGTATCTTCGTCTTAGATTATTTATTATCCCTTCAAAAGATGCATTATACTTGCCTGAAAAACGAGCATTTTTCATCTCAAATTCCATTTTTTCTCCGCCATTGCCATACAAAATTAGATTCAATTGGTCTTTTGGGAGATCACGAACAGGGCAATTTAGATCTATGTTGTATTTTTTGGAAAGCATATCAAAATACATTCCTGCCATGGAGTTTTTGTCCCCACTCCAACCTGTTATATTAAACGCTCCGCCTAATATTGATAAATGTGAGTTTTTTAACACCTTGCTTTCGTCAATGTCAAGAGTGTAACCAATACCGGTACAGTTTGGACATGCACCAATTGGACTGTTGAACGAAAAAAGTCTTGGAGTTATTTCGCCAAGTGTCCAACCACAAGTTGGGCAGGCGAATAGCGTTGAAAATAACTCTTTTTTGCCGTCAACTTCAACAAGACAAATCCCTTCGCCAAGTTTCACTGCTGTTTCCACACTTTCAAAAAGTCGTGGTTTTATATCGCTCTTTAAGACAAGCCTGTCCACAATTACTGCTATATCGTGTTTTTTATTTTTATCAAGAGATATTTGTTCATCCAAAGTGTAAATTATCCCATCAACCTCAACCCTAACATATCCGCCTTTTTTGAGTTTCTCAAAAAGTTTTTCTTGGGCACCCTTTTTTTGCCTTACAAGCGGTGCTAAAATTATTATTTTTATGCCTTCGCCGTATTCCATAATCTTATCAATTATTTGATCAATTGATTGTTTCTTTATTTGCTTATCGCAATGTGGACAATATGGCGTGCCTATGCGTGAGTAAAGCAAGCGCATATAGTCATAGATTTCAGTAATGGTGCCAACTGTTGACCTTGGGTTATGACTAGTTGTTTTTTGATCAATAGAAATAGCAGGACTAAGTCCAGTTATTTGGTCAACATCAGGCTTTTGACTTTGTCCCAAAAACATTCTTGCATAACTTGACAAACTCTCAATGTATCTCCTTTGTCCCTCGGCAAAAATAGTATCAAAAGCGAGTGTACTTTTCCCACTACCACTTACACCACTAAACACAACAAGTTTATCCCTTGGAATACAAACATCAACATTTTTTAAGTTGTTTTCTCTTGCTCCAAATACTTTGATATATTTATCCATACAAAACATTATACCACATTTTTGATAATTAAAAAATATTTTTTATAAATTTTTCTAAAAAACACTTGACAAGTTTATACAAAGTGACTATAATTCGCATTCGGTATTGAAAAATACCGAAAAAAATTTAATAAATAAAGGAGAAAAACAATGACAAATGTTAATGATTTAAGAATTGTAAAATTGTATCATGTTCATTCTTTTGACAAAACAGACGACGGCGAAGTCTTAGGTACAAATATTGTAAAAGACAAAAATTTCTTTGTTCTTGTGAAGAAATGTGGAAATACTTACAAAATTGTTCCAACAGCTAAGTTCGCCACAAAGGATATAGTAAAAGAATATTCTGACAATCTTTATGACCTTGTTATTAGAAAAGAAAGAAAAAACAATAGATACAGAAAACCATTCCATATCTGCAAAAAATTGGAAGGCAAAGAACTAACAAAAGAAGAACTCATCAAGTTTGCCACAATCATTGAAAGTATTAATAGTGATAGTCCTGAAATGTTGACAACTAGTAAACTTCAAAATGCTTGTGAATATATGGAACAATTTCTTGAAAACGAAAATTCATATTCAATGTAAAAAATCTACGACCTATTTTGTGAGTATGCTCACAAATAAACTTTAATAAAGTCGTAGATTTTTTGTTATTTTTCAATGGTTTGTTGATTTACTTTTGTAATATCTTTGATTAAATTAGGTTCAATTTCTTTTTTTATTTTGTCAAATTCTAGCCTTTTGGATACAAAAGTTTCGTAATATTCTTTTTCTATTTTATATCCATACTTTTCGTAAAATGGTTTTGCGTACTCATTATCTGGATAAAATTTACCTTCTATGTAGTTTATATTATTTTTGTAAGCAAAGTATTCCAAAAGTTGAATTAGTGCAGTTCCAACACCTTGGTGTGCAAACTTTTTATACGTTTCAATTTTATTTAACCAAATTATATTTGCATAGCTTTCGTGTTTAATCTTGAATGTAAGATAACCCATAGTGCCATTTTTATTCAAGATTTTTATTACATAATAATCATCATTTTTATGATATATCATTTTACTATTAAATTGTTTATCATTTACTTTTATTTTCATAGTCACTTCCTATTCCAAGATAGCATATTTACATAGTTTTTTCAATAGTTTTGCTTATATTTTGCTTGTGAGATTTGATATATTTTGTCCATTTTATGTAGCCATATGTCGTATTCGTAAAATATCCAGCTTTTAGCACCAAAAGGACATATTGCCCAGATAGAATGTTTATTACCGTCTCAAGTCCAGCACAAATGTACCATGCTATCCATTGTTCACGATAGCGGAACAATATAAATAGTCCATTCGCAATCCCAACAGCACTTGCACAAGCGTCAAGATAGCAAACCCACTTCAAAATCAAATCACTCGAATAAAAGTCAGTTTCTGGTGCGTATGCCGCCATAAGATAACCTATGCCAAGTGTCCAAACAACTATTCCAAAAATAACCAAAGCAGATTCCCAACCATTAAGTTTACGAACTTCGGTCAACTCCTGTTCGTCTTTATCTTTGTGATTGTTCCAATTGATAAAAGATATGATATCAATTGGTATCCAAAAGAACAATGTCACTGCCATTGTTGCAAATCTTGATGCCAAAATTATAAGTGTTGCAATTTCCGTCAACTCAACAACAAGTGAAACAATAAAATTCCATTTGCTTTGCTTTGATATTAAAAGTTCACATAAAACATTTGAGAATATGTCAATAAGATATAATATCATAATTATTGAGCCATTAACGCCATTTGTTTCTTCTTCTGGGAATATAAATGCAAAAGCAATTGACAAAACAACTATTGAAAAAAACCAGATTTTTTCGTAAGTTGAAAAATAATTCCAAGTTTTTACAATAAAATTCTCATTTTTTTGTGTATTTTTTATATTTTTTTCCATATTTTTACCTTTTTTATCTAATAATTTTTCATTTTTTAATTTATTAAATATTTTTTGGTGGTGGAAAAATTAAATAACCTCGCATAAATAATATGTTTTTTTTCATAAATCTCTCTTTTGTTTAATACGCATAATTTTACACTATAAATATAAGTTATGTCAAGAAGTGTTTTCGCTTTACAAATCACTTAAAATAGAGTAATATGTCTTGTGAAAAAATTAGGAGAAAAAATGAATTATTTTGGATATGAAATTGATGAGAAATTATTAACTATTGCAAAGGAAGGCAAAAAACAACTTCAAAAAGTTTTTCAAAAGTATGACGAACTTTGCGAAAAAAATAGTGCAAAAATATTAAAGGCTTTTCAAGATCATCGTTTATCGCAAAGCGATTTTGTGGAAGTGAATGGTTATGGATATTATGATAGCGGTAGAAACAAACTAGAAGCAGTTTTTGCACAAATATTTGGTGCAGAAGATGCTCTTGTTCGTCCACAAATTATGTGCGGAACACACGCTATTGCCTTAACTTTTTTTGGTTTGCTCAAATATGGCGACACGCTTATATCTATAACTGGCGAACCTTATGATTCACTTAAAGGTATTGTTGGACTTTGTGGTGACAGTAAAAACTCACTAATGGCGCACGGGATAAAGTATGAGCAAATTGATTTATTGGATAATGATTTTGACACAAAAAAAATAGTGGACAGACTAAAACAAAGCAAAGTAAAAATGGTGGAAATTCAAAGAAGTCGTGGTTATAGTAATAGAGATAGCCTAACAATTGACAAAATTGAGAAAGTTTGCAAAAAAATTAGAGAAGTAGACAATGATGTCATTATAATGGTTGATAACTGTTATGGTGACTTAGTAGAAGAAAGAGAACCCACACAAGTTGGTGCAGATATTTTAGTTGGCTCGCTTATGAAAAATCTTGGCGGTGGAATTGCAAAAACGGGCGGATATATTGTTGGCAAAAAAGACCTTGTGTATCTTGTTTCGGAGCGGTTTTCTGCACCTTGCACGGGAAAAGATGTTGGAGCAAACTTCAATGAAAATTTGTCATATTTTAAGGGATTGTATTTTGCCCCACAAGCAGTCGCAAATAGTCTAAAAACAATGACTTTTGCCAGTTTTATGCTTGAAAAACTTGGATACAAAGTATCGCCAAAGTTTGATGACATACGAACTGACATTATTCAAGTTGTGGAGTTTGGGAACCAAAATGACCTTGTGAAATTTTGCAAAGGTGTCCAAATGGGTTGTCCTGTGGATAGTTTTGCTATCCCTGAGCCATCCACAATGCCTGGCTATCCACACATGGAAGTATCAGCAAGTGGAAGCTTTACTGCTGGCTCCACTATTGAACTTAGCTGTGATGCCCCTATCGTAGCGCCTTATGCTTGCTTTATACAAGGTGGACTCACATATGAATATGGCAAACTTGGAATTTTGATTGCACTAAACGAACTAGAAAAATAAAACAAGAAAAAAGTTGTTATAAAATTACAAATAGGTATATATCTTTATAATGAAAAATTGGTTAAGAAAAAATATAACAAAAAAAATATAAAAAATTATAAAAAAACACTAGACATATGACAACTTTCACTTTATAATGTGTGTGATTTTATATAGGGAGAAAATTATGACAAAACAAAAATATATAAGATGCCCAAGATGTGAACTCAACTATATCTTGGATGGCGATGAACTTTGCAGTGTTTGCAAAGCGGAAATGCAAATTGGCGGGAGCAATGAAGATATGGAACTTTGTCCTGTTTGCAAAACCAACTATATTTCAAATGATGAGATTATGTGTGCACAATGTATAGAAGAGCGCCACATTAATCCGGAAACGATTTCGGAGACCGATAGCGATGATTGGTCAAAATATGCGAATCAAGACGAGAATAATGATTACAATCCAGAAGATGATATAGATGACGACAAATCTACGATCATTGACGATGACGAAGATATGCTTGACGAAGATTTAGACGACGATATTATGTTTGATGATGCTATTGATGAAGAAGACGAGGATGATGATGACGAGGATGAACATAAAGATGAGAAAGACGAACTAGACAAAGAACTGGATGAATTAGATGAATTAGATGACGAAACATTTGACGACGATGAGGATGATGATTTGGATGATGAGGATGATTAAATAATTTATTTTGGTCAATAACTTCTCATGTGGAGGCGTTTATGATCAAAATAAACACACAAGCACTTTCTGTTATCAAAGCACAAATTATTGAGCTAAAAGGAAAAGATGTTGAACTTTGTGTAAATCGTGGACGAAAAAAGTTCGATATGATACTTGGGAAAATTGATAATGCCTATCCAAGTGTTTTCACGATTATTTCAAACGATAAACTACAAACTTTTTCGTATTTTGACATCTTGTGCGGAACTGTAACAATTGTATAAAATTGAACATTTTGACTAAATAACATAAAAAAATTCAAAAATTTTGATAAATTTTTGAATTTTTTAATTTCCAAGTCATTACTTTGCATTCACTGTTTCTATTAATTCTTTGTATTTTGTCAACAGTTTTGGATCATCTGTTTTCTTAATAAGTGCATATAAAAGTGATAGTTGAGCAGTTTTCTCTTTTTCGCTTTGAAGTTTTTTTGCAAGGTCATTTAGTGGTTCATCACAATAAGGACAAAAACTAAATTTATCTTCCAACTGTTCGTTACATTTTGGACATTTTTCCATATTTATTCTCCTTTTGAATTTATCTCTTCATAAATTGCTTTATGATTTACATCTTTGGTGTAAAAATTCTCGAGTTTTTCGTCAACCATTTGTTTACACAAATTTGCGAGATAGTCAACTTTTGCTTCTTGCAAAGCTATATGCTTTTCAAGTTGATGAGTCTTTTCGTTTGTAAAAAGAGTAGATCTTATTGCCTCCATCTCATGCTCTTGATCTCCCAAAATTAAATCAAAAGAGTTATAACCTTTCGCGGAAAGTTCAGGAACATAGTTTCTTGATGTATTTTTGTACCTAGCCAATCCTGAAGCGAAAATAACATTTGCGTAATTTCCAACAACATTTTCGCTTGGCACAAATATCAAATCAGCCTCCGCAAGTTGACCATGTTGTTTATTTGCAGCATTGTAATTCCCTTGCATTGTTGTACTTGTGCTTTTTAGATTTGTGTGAACACTGAAATCATAGTATAATATTTGCTCTTTTCCCTCTTTGCGAATATTAAATACTTTTTTAACACCAGAAACATAAGAAATTTTTACCTTGCGAGATTTTTTCTTCATTTTCGCGTTTACTTTCTCAACTGCATACTTCAATAAGATGTTATTGAACTTGTCTAGCAATGCATCACGAAGTAAATCACGGTTTAACATCTTGTTTGCAATATGCTCATCTCTTCCGTTCATTAAAATGATTTCATCTGCACCATTTTCAGCGACATAAATTAGATAATCAATAAATTTATCCATTCTCTTTTTTAGTCCCCAAAACAAAATCTTTTTATTTTCTATTGATGCATTATTAAGTGTTCCAATATTAAACTCTTTTCCTACGATATCACCGCTAAAAAACGCCAAGTTATAATCTTTTGGATTCTTATTGTTGAGTGCATATTTTATTGCTTTGAAAGATGTCCTATCTTCCACACCCTTTTGTGGATTTTGCATATCATACAAATTAAAATCATGGAAAAAACTTATGTGAATATTTTGATTGTTTTTTACAACAATATCATGATCCCATGTAAGTGGAATGTCCTTTTTGTTTATTAAATCAACATATTCCTTCGTACCTGCAGGGGAAGATGTTTGCAAATCTTGGTTAGTAGCCAAATTAACTTTCCCAAAGGTTTCACCCGTTAAACGATACCATAATTCTATAATATCGTTACGCTTTTGTTTATTATTATTTGGATTAACTGTATTCATATTAAACCTCCAATGTGGTTGATTCATCAACTTTCTTAACTTCTGTTGTGTCTGTCGTTTGATCTATATTTGATTTTGGATTATGACTCGATTTGTAACGTTTAATAAACTTTTCAATAGATTCATTGAAAGAGGTTTGTGCATTTTCAAGTCTTTGAGCAATTTCCGTAAGTGATTTATTTTTTAGATAATCTTTCTTTATGCTATTTTCTGGAAGTGCCCATTTACCTTGATACAATTTTAATGCCAAACTTGGTTTATCTTCTCTCATTGAGAGAGCATAGAATGAATTAATTAGGGGTTTATATTTTGGTTCTTGTGTCGCATTGGCCTTTGTGTAATATGGATTTAGTTGCCAACTGATATCATATAATTTCATATTGGTATTATTTGAAAACATTTTTTGAGCTCCATACATCGTGTTTGCATTTTGGAACGAATGCCCCATTCCAATAAACAAATCACGATTCTCATCACCGATTCTTCTTCCTTCTTTGTTATAAACTGGAACACTGACAGGATATATCCCCTCTTGTCCTTTATGCAAATGTTCAATCATTATGCCATCAACCAATATACCCAGTTCATCGTATATTATTTTCATAAGTCTTTGTGCTCTATCTATGCCACCAGCATCATGAATAAACAAATAATGCTGATATTTTATTTCAAGTTTATCTGGAGTTAAAAGCGGAATTGAATAAACCATTGCATATGGAATATAATCAACACCAAGTCCATCTGCTAGGCGGTTTGCTATTGATGAGTCTGAATTTTTGTTCCTACATCCATACTCGCCATCATGATTACCACCCAAAACAGCAATGATTTTAGATTTTATATCTGGACGTTTGAGTAAGTTATAAGCGTATGTTGGGGCTTCGCTAGGACGGACTCTGTTCCCCATGCTATTAGTTTTGCAATTTACATCATTATTTGCATTATCAAAGGCATCACCACCAATGTGCAAATGCAGGTTGAAGCACTTTGCCACTTCGGTCAGTGCCATTTCGCATCTCGCCGCGTCAAACCCCTGACCGCCAATATGCAAGTCTATTGCTGTCGCAAGCAATGCGTGGGAATTAACCCTTGTTGATTGTTTTGTTATTGTTCTAATTTCATCTCGACGATTATCTTGTACCCTTTCAATAATTGCTGCCTCACGCTCATTTTGTCTTGTCCTATCAGTCAACGTGCGTGGGTTGTTCGCATCTTGGGTATAATTAATCTCAGTTTTTTTGAAAGCCATTATTCCTCCTTGATTTTCGCTTTTAGTTTATCATAAAATTTACTGCGCTGTCAATACTCAAATACCTATAATTTAACAAAATCCGTGAAAATACCATCACAACAACAATAATTAGTTACTGCTCGTGAAAGTTAAATTGTTATCAAGACAATCGATAATTACTGTACCTTGCCGTTCTATTTCGCCAAGCAGTATTTTTTCGGCAATTCTATCTTCGACTTCTTGTTGAATATAACGTTTGAGTGGTCTTGCACCATACATAAGATTTGTGCCTTTTTTGATTATATAATCAAGCGCTCTTGCCGTCATTTTTAGTTCCAAGCCTTGACATGTAAGACGTTTGTTTATGTTTGCAATCATAATTGTTGCAATTTTGGTTAAATCGCTGTTTGTGAGTGGATGGAACACGCAAATAACATCAATACGGTTGATAAACTCTGGCTTTAGATAGTTTCTTAAATCTCTAAGATATAATTGACTTATATTTTCATCGTCTTTTTCACAATAATTTGGGTTTTGCCCAAACATTTCATCTCTATACTTCGTTACGACTTGTGCGCCAATATTTGATGTCATAATAATGATACAATTTCTAAAATTAATTGTCCTACCTTGTCCGTCAGTTAGTCGTCCATCATCAAGCACTTGCAAAAGTACATTAAATATATCTGGGTGTGCTTTTTCTATTTCGTCAAAAAGCACAACACTATACGGTCTGCGTCGTACCTGTTCGGTGAGTTGTCCGCCATCATCATAGCCAACATATCCTGGAGGCGCACCAATGAGTTTTGCCACGCTATGCGACTCCATATATTCACTCATATCAATTCTTATGATGTTGTTTTCGTCATCAAACATTGCCTCAGCAATTGCTTTACATAACTCAGTTTTACCAACACCTGTTTGCCCCATAAATAGAAATGAACCTATTGGTTTTTTGTTGTCGTGAAGTCCAACACGAGCACGCCTTATTGCCTTGCTTACCGCATTGACTGCTTCATCTTGCCCAATAACACGCCTGTGTAAGATGTTTTCAAGATTGATTAATTTTTCTCTTTCTGTTTCGGTTATTTTCGTTACTTCAATCCCTGTCCACTTTGACACAACTTCGGCAATCTCGTTCGCACCAATTGAATTTGTGTTATTTGTTTTTTCGTATTTTTCGTTAAGTGACTGCAATTCTTTTGAAAGGACTTCAATTTGATTTTGAATTTTGGCTGCTTTTTCGTAGTTTCTTTGGATGCTCGCCTCGTCACGATTGGCGGAAAGTTGTTTGATTAGTTCTTCTTTTTCTTTTACCACACTTGGTTTTAGATTAAAGTTAATTTTTGCCCTGCTTGATGCCTCGTCAATTAGGTCAATCGCTTTGTCTGGCAAACTTCTGTCCATAATGTATCTATCTGAAAGTGTAACAGCTGCCTCAATTGCTTGATCGGTTATTGTAACTTTATGGAATGCTTCGTAACTATCCCTAAGTCCTTTTAATATTTCAATTGTTTGTTCTACTGTTGGCGGATTCACCATAATTGGTTGGAATCTACGTTCAAGCGCTTTATCCTTTTCCAAATACTTCCTATATTCGTCAGTGGTTGTTGCGCCAATTGTTTGAAGTTCGCCGCGGGCAAGATATGGTTTTAGCATATCGCTTGGACTTGTTTCCCCCTTCTCGCTCCCCGCTTGCGCAAGCGTGTGAATTTCATCAATGAATACAATAATATTTTTGCTTGCAATAATGGTTTCAATGGCGTCTTTTAGTTTTTCTTCCATACTTCCGCGATATTTTGTTCCCGCCATAAGTCCACCAATTTCAAGCGAGTAGATTATTTTGTCTTTGAGTTGTTCTGGGACATTTCCGCTTACTATTGCGAGAGCAAGACCTTCCACAACAGCCGTTTTACCAACGCCCGCCTCACCAATTAGAATTGGGTTGTTTTTGGTTTTTCTGCACAATATTTCAATTACTCTTTCTATTTCTTCTTCTCTACCAATGATTGGATCAATTTTGTTTTGTCTTGCCTTAAGTGTGACATCGTAGCCCATATCTAAAAGTTTTTCTGGCAAAACTTGTTTGCTCGCGGTTTCGTCCTCGCCAAAATTCGTGCAGAAATCTCCACTTCCCTGAAGTAGCATAATGAGTTTTTGTTTTACTTCTGTTGTGTTGACTTTGAAATATGTTGAAACAAGCCTTACCGCAAAACTATTTGAGTTATTTAGTAGTGCAAAAAGTAAATGTTCTGGCCCAACAAAATTATGTTTTAGACTGCTTGCAGTTTGCTTTGCCATTCCAATAATTTCTTTGCTTCTTGGTGTGAGTTCAACGTCTATACCTATTGCCATCCCATCTGTTGTATTTTCTTCAAGAAGTGGCAAAAGATTGTCTGTGTTTATTCCATATTCAAGCAAAATTTTTGACGCCATGCACTCTTTTACACTGCAAATGCCGTACAAAAGATGTTCCGTTCCAACTTGGTTACTCCCAAGTTTAAGCGCAACTTTCCCCGCATTTTTGATTACTTTTTCCAAACTTTCCGACGCTGGATTATTCATTACTTAACCCCTTTTATTAGTTTATTTTCCAAATTCTCAGCAACAAACTTTGCCCTGAATATTTTTTCTTCTATGCTAGACAACTGTAGTCCAAAATAGTCCTGCAAGTGTGCAATTTTGCAATCTGTGTACAATTCGTCAATTAAATTAACGTTTTTGAGTTTAATTAGCCCCATAACATAGGCAAACCTGAGTTTTGACAATTTTTCAATACACTCCTCACAAGACAAGATGTATGAATTTGTCAAAATTCCATAAGCCCTAAAGCCTTGGTCTATTATAACAGATTTATTGACATTTTGCAAAGTTTGACGCGTTTTTTGTTCAAGTTCGGTCAAAATTTCCACACCACGTTTAACCGTCTTTATTATTTCTTCTTCACTAATCCCCAAAGTAAATTTATTGGACAATATGTAAAAATAACTATCTTGCCCCATACTTTTATCACTTTCCAAAATTAGTCCGTTTTGATACAAACTTTGCTCAATCTTTTCTATTGCGCTGTTAAAAGTCAGTGCTGGCAAAAATAACTTAACCCGTGCAATCATTGCCGTTCCGGAATTTTTTGGATTGGATGTCAAAAAACCATACTTTTTGGAATAGCAAATGTCAAGTGTACTTAAAATTTTGTTATCTATTTTGCTAAGAACATTAAAACAACTTTCCAAGCACTCGCCAGATTTTTTGCAAATTTCTTTTATATGGTCTTGTTCGTTTATATAAATTTTAATGTCTTTATCAATATTTTTTGCATAACTTGAAATATCTTTGTTTTCAACAAGAGTGCTTGTTATCTCTTCGTTTTCAAGCAGTTTATATATTTTATTGTTATCCAAAGTTTTTAGGCTAATATATTCAAACTCATCACCAAAAATTCCGTATATCGCCTTTGCAACACTTTTCGCATCTTCAAAGTCTGACAACTTATTTGGAAAAGGCAAATCTACAATATTACGAGAAAAAGACACCTCACTAGATATAACACAACCTTCCATCATCTTTCTCCTTTGAGCATTTTGAGTTTTGCACTTAATCTATTCACTTGCATTAAATCGCCATTTTTCATTGCTAAATCAAGCAAGTTTTCAAGTTCACTTATCTCTTGCTTTTTTGCAAAAATTGGTGGGACTTTGCTTGCGTTTCCTTCCGTCTTTTGTACACTTATCACACTGCGAGATACAATCTTGTCAAATTCTTCATAACATTTTTCACACCCCAAAGTGCCAGAAATAACAAAATCTCTTAGAGTTGTGCCACAATTATGACAAAATTGGTTTTTTATCTTAAAAGTTTCATCAACTGAAATTCCATTATCAAAACTAAGTGCATTTTTGCATTCAATGCACAAATTCTTTTGAATATTTTTTCCATTTATCTTCAATACGCAACAAACAGTTGCGATTTTCTCATTACAAATTTCACAATTCATACTCTAATTTTAGGATATTTGCGACCATATGTCAATCTAAAAATATATCAAAAACTAACACAAAATCATATTTTGAAAAAACTCGCAATTCATCCAGCTAAAAATGCATAAAAGTTTTCGATATATCCTGAAAACATTTTTCAATATATCTCACATTATCGCAAACAAAATTATCTCAAAAACTCTTGACTTATCCAATATTTTGTGCTAAATTAAAAACGATTTTGCGGATGTGGTGAAATTGGCAGACACGCAAGACTTAGGATCTTGTTCGAAAGAGTGGGGGTTCAAGTCCCTTCATCCGCACCATGACAAAACTAAATCGAAACCGAGGAAATGGTTTCGATTTTTTTGTTGGGAATTATACAGGGTTGAGAAGGAATTAGAGGGTTCGTGTGGTGGGGAATGTAAAGAAAATAACTTTTTTACTTTCAGACAAAACTTCCGATAATATAAACTATGTTTTATTCAGCGTTGCTTCGGTCATGCTAATGCAAGCATTGCAC
>CAYQLL010000010.1:0-15177 GCA_964418405.1 uncultured Christensenella sp.
GAAGTTTTCAGTGTTGGCAAGAAACTTAGGAAGTCGGCAACTTCTTTTTTAAGTTCAGTTAATCCTTGTACAACATCGGAGCGATTATATGATGTTGAAATATTTATTTTTATTCCGTGTAGTTGTCCCTCATTAGAGAAAAGGGCAGTATTTATATTTGACAATTTGTCGGAAAAGTCTTTCAGTGTATCGCTTTTGGTCAAACTTTCATACCCTTCATATACGTCTTTGTATGCATCGTCCAGATTTTTGTCAATAGATTGTCGTGTTAAGTTATTTTTATCTGTACCAGTGAACATTGTGTACATCTCACTGACTGATTGTGCTTCTTCATAAAATGTTTGACTTGTTAAAGTTACAGGTTTGTACATAAAATTGCTAAGTACAAGCGAGATAATTAAAAGGGCAGTCAAAATAAAAATTGACGGTCTTAGAAATATCTTATTAAATTCTGCATTTGCAAGTCTAAATATTTTTTTCATATATTCTCCTTAACTTATTGATGTGGCATTGTTATCTTTGTTTATTATGTTAACAAAAACATCTTCAAGTGAATAGTCGACATTTCCAGCACCATAGACCAAGATGTTCCTTTTTGTTAGTTCAACGATTGCTCTTGAAAGCATATATTCATCTGTTGCATTAAAGAAAATTTTGTCACCCTGAATCAAGCATTTTGTGTTAAAATTCTCAAAAAGCACTTTACCAGCAAAATTTGGGGCATTGCATTTGATATACTGAGAGCCAGCAAGGGTACATTCTTTCCGTATTTCTTCCAAAGACTTCATTGCAACAATTTTCCCTTTGTCGATTATTGCAACGGTGTCGCACAAATTTTCCATTTCGCCAAGGATATGACTTGACACAAATATTGAGATGCGTTCTCTTTGTGCGAGATTTTTTAGCATCATTCTAAATTCTCTTATACCATTGGCATCAAGTCCGTTGGTTGGTTCGTCCAAGATAAGAAGTTTTGGGCAATTTAGAAGCGCTTGGGCAACGCCAAGGCGTTGTTTCATTCCAAGGGAATATTTGCCAACTTTGTCGTGTATTCTGTTTTTTAGTCCAACCAAAGTGGCGACATAATCGATTCTATTTAGTGCAGATTTTCCGGATAATTTAGCAAAGAATTTTAGGTTATTGTATCCAGACAAATATGGATAAAATTCTGGGATTTCTATCATAGCACCAACATTTTCAATTGCTTGTTCAAAATTGTCTTTAACTGAGTGTCCGCAAATATAGGCATCACCGCTTGTAATTTGGGCAAGTCCAGTTAGCATTTTTATCGTTGTGCTTTTGCCAGCACCATTTGCGCCCAAAAATCCAACAATTTGTCCGGGAAAAATGTTTAGCGAGATATTGTTTACTGCCAATCTTTCACCATATTTTTTGGTTAGGTTTACGATGCTTAGAATTGGTGTTTGCATTGGGACACTTATGTTTTGTTGACTTTGCAATTCTTGTTTTTGAATAACAAGATTATTGTTGCTATCAAATGCAAAACTTGTTGGCTTTGGTGTTTGACCATTTTCCATTGTGTTCTCCTTTTAATCATCGCTGTCTATAAGATTTTCATAGACATTTTCATATATTATGTGGGCTTTTTCTTTCCAAGTGTTGACTGCACCCATTGCACTTTGTCTTGATGGTGCTTTGATTTTTATCTCAAACATTGGCTCATCAATGAGTGCAGAACGAATTTTTAAGCAAACAGTGTAACTTCCGTCGCTGTTTTTGTCTATTGTGCTAACATATTCTTGCGAACGTTTGAATGCAATTCTGTTTTCTTTGACATACTTTGAGATTTGTTCAAGCATTTCAGGATTAATTCTTTCATAAAAATACGAAAGGCAGTTGCGACCAGTGTAGGTGATTGTGTAGCGATCTTCTTCGCTATTGCCGTTGGTTTTATATATAAAGCCGGCATCAACAAGATTGTAGATTGTTTCTTTGCAATCCATATAGTTTTTTATCCAGTTGTTTTTGCCGTGGCAAATATCTACAATTGATTGTTCAGTTAGTGGAATTTCAATTTGGTCCAAAACATACAAGACTATTAATTTGTTTACAGTTGAAGTTTGCTCGTATCCTTCCATATTTTCTCCTGGTATATATACTAGCACATAAATTCTATTTAGTCAATTTTAAGTTTGAGATAAAGTTAAAAAAAATTAGTGTAATTAAATTGTCAAAAATTGTCGGATATGATAAGATATATATGGAGAATATTATGTTAAGTGACAAAGCGTTAAAAAATGTTAGAGCGTGCCTTTGCGATTTGGATGAACTAATTGATGGGAGATTTATCTTTGCGGAAAATATGATTGCAAAAATTTTGCAAGATATAAGCCAATCTGATGAGATTTATGAACTTATTTCCGAGTGTATGAAAAACTTTAATTTTGACAAGGAATTTTCGCGTGCAAAAGTAAAACTTCCAACAAAAGACGGATATTTTATTATGCCAGAAAGTAAGGCAATAGTGCTCCCACTTGTTTTTTGTATATTTGTAGATATTCGTGACAAAAAAATCAATTTCAGAGATTTTTTGAAAAACTATTTTCAAAGCGAAGGTATTGACGAGTTTGAAAACTTTGCAAAAACTGTTGTTGTGCCATTTCGAGATTGCATAAGTTATTGTTTTGATATGGACAGTTATCCACAAAAGCAGTTAGAAAAAGTTGAACAAAAACCGCAAGAAATAGTTGAAGAAACCCCACAAATACAAAAACAAGATATTGTGCAAAAAGCCCAAAGCGAACTGAAAAGTGAAAAGGCACAAAGCGAAAAAGAAGAGAAAATATTTGAAAATATCAAACAAATTTGCAAACAAATGATTCAAAATTTGGAGCAAGAAAAGCATATAAAAGTTTCGCTCAAAGACGATTTAACTTTTTTATTAAACAATATGATTATATATTCCGACAAAAACGATATTACAAATATTAGTGCTTTTGTCGTTGCATTAAATTATATGGCAAAAAATGTTAAAAGCATTAGATTTTTATATATTGAAATGAAAAATGTTTTAGCACAATTTTATAGTGATTAAACGAAAATTAAACATAAAATAACGCACACAAGCAAAGATAAAATTGCGTGCGTTATTTTTTGCAAAATAAAGAATTTATATGTCATAATATTTTGCAAAAACGCCATAGATTGTAATACAGTTGAAAGCCCGCCAAAAGATATTATGGCGGATATTATGCAAGTTTGCACAATTATTGAAATATTAAGGGCACTTGCCGAAATACAGCCTTTTGTTATTTCAAAAAAACCAAAAATAATTGAATTTGTTATTGACTTATTTATGCCAATTTTTTCTAGTAGGCTAGATAGTGGATAAAAAACATTCAAACTACTCAAAATCTCGATTATAATAAAAGCAAAAACTATCATTCCACCAACAAGCATAACCGACGATATTGAATTGTTGACGCAACTTGAAAGTGTTTGCGTTTCGCTTATTTTTTGTTTTTGGGATAACTTTGTGTTATCTCCTTTTTTATTACGATAAACCACTCCATTTAGCATTGCACCAATAATGTGAGATATATAGAGAATATAGCCCAAGGTGGGATTGCGTAGCATCCCAATTCCAACACTTCCAATAATAAACATTGGTCCCGAGTTTGATGTGAATGTCACTATCTTTTGTGTGTCTAGTTTTCCTATTTGTCCATAGTTATATAAATCGCTTGCAATTTTGCTTCCCACAGGATAACCGCACAAAATACTAATAAAAAAGACAAAACTACTAATTGGTTGGGTTTTGTATAGTTTGTACATTGGTTTAGCAAAGACTTGACTTGCATCTTGAACACAACCAAAGGCGATTAAAAGTTTTGTAAAGATAAAAAATGGCAAAAGTGCGGGAAGCAAAACTTTTGCCCACACTTCTATTGCATTTGATGTAACTTGAATGTACTTTTGTGGAGAAAGTATTATTGCAAAAATAACAAAAAGCACACAAAGAGAAATAAATAATTTTTTTTTCATATTAAAATTGACAAATAACTTTGTTTAAGTTAATATATGAAATATATCGTATTGCTATGAATATTATGACAATTTAACAGTAATACAGTATTGTAAGCAAAAAAGGAGAAAGAATGAAAGTTTTAGTTATTAATGCAGGAAGTAGTTCACTAAAATATCAACTTTTTGATATGAATGGTGAAAAGGTAATTGCAAAAGGCAATTGCGAAAAAATTGGAGCAAAAGATTCGTTTATTGTGTACAAGGCAAACGGCAACGAGTACAAATTTGACGAGTATTTTCCATCACACACAGAGGCAATGAACAAAGTGCTTAGCGTGCTTGTTGATGCAAAAATTGGTGTACTTAAATCACTAGGCGAAGTTGAAGCATTTGGACATAGAGTGTTGCACGGCGGGGAAATTTACAAAGATTCAGTTATTGTTGACGACGAAGTCCTAAAAAATTTGGAAAGTTTGAAACCACTTGGCCCACTCCATATGCCAGCAAACATCGCAGGAATTAAATCTTGTATGGAAATTTGCAAGGGGACACCAAACATCGCAGTTTTTGACACCGCTTTTCATCAAACAATGCCAGATTATGCGTTTATGTATGGTCTTCCTTACAAAGACTATGAAGAGTTTAAGATTAGAAAATATGGTTTCCACGGAACATCACACAAATATGTTAGTGGGGAACTAATTAAACTAATTGGCAAAAAAGTCGAGGATAGCAAAGTTATCACAGTTCACCTTGGCAATGGGTCAAGTTTGTGTGCTGAAAAAGGTGGAAAAAGTGTTGACACATCAATGGGCTTCACGCCACTTGAAGGGCTTGTTATGGGCACAAGATGTGGAGATATAGACGCTTCAGTTTTGGAGTATTTGAGCGAAAAAACAGGAATGACACTAAAAGAACTTACAGTATACCTTAACAAAAAGAGTGGTGTTTTGGGTCTAAACGGTGTTTCTGGGGATATGAGAGATAACGACGAAGAGATTGCAAAAGGTAACAAAAGGGCTTTGCTAGCTCAAAATATGATTTGCTACAGAGTGAAAAAGTATATTGGAAGTTATGCTGCCGCAATGGGCGGAGTTGATGCAATTGCATTCACTGGTGGCGTTGGCGAAAACAGTAAAGAAATTCGCGAAGAATGTCTAACAGGACTTGAATTTATGGGAATTAAACTTGACAAAGACAAAAACAACAACATTGCACGTGGGGTAGTTGGGGAAATTTCAAGCAACGATAGCAAAGTAAAAGTATACAGGATTCCAACAAATGAAGAACTTGTTATTGCAAGAGATTGTGTTAGACTTGTAAAATAACAAAAAAGTTGTTGACATACGCGAAAAATGTATATATAATGTGTAAAGTAAAATAAACTGCCTACATTTAGGTTGGTTTGAAATATAGGAGGATAAAATGGCAGTTCCAAAGCGTAAAGTATCAAAGGCAAGAAGAGATAAAAGAAATTCAGCAAACTTCAAGGCAAGTGTTGCAACACTTGTTGAATGTCCAGAATGTCATGCACAAAAACAACCTCACAAAGTTTGTCCAAAATGTGGATATTACAATGGGAAAAAAGTTGTTGAAACTGAAAAAAAAGAAAAGAAAAACTAGTATCATAAAAAACGCCAAGGCTAACCCCTTGGTATTTTTTTATCAACTTTTGAAAATATTTAGTCAAGTTATTTAGTTTTCTAAATGCTTGGTGTAAATAATCAATACGTAACAGCCCTCATAAATAGTAATGCTTATGCTTCTCAGACAACCGTGGAAGCAAAGGTGACTGTATTAACATCAGTAGTTAAAAGTATGAATGATTGGTCAGATGTGATAAGTGCTTACTTTGCGGAACATCTTTACAAAACGAACATAAAAAAATAATTTGCCCGAAAGATTTGGGTGGTTTGAATATTGCAACACCTTGTTATGGAACAATTCCAGATACAGCATACAAAATCGACGGAACAAGTGATACAACATATTTCTTGCAAGCGGGCAAAACACTCTTAGGAATTCGTAGAATAAATAGTTGTAAAATAAGACCTAACAAAACCCCACCAGCTGATGAGTTGGTGGGGGTTTTGTGGATAATTATCAAAATATATTAACAAAATGATAATGATGCTTGTATGTTTGACAATTAGGCAGAAATTTGATAAAATATGAGTGAGGAAATTATGGCAAAGATAACACTTGGAATAGATTTTGGTTGTTTTAATTTGACGATAGTAGCAAAAGATGGATTTGTTATAAAACAGCCAAATGTTTTGGCGATTAAAAAGACAAAAGACGGCAATTCACTTGTTGCGATTGGGGAAAAAGCGCAAGAACTTCTTGGAAAAACAACTGATGATACATTTGTCGTTTATCCAGTATGTGGCGGAGAAATTGTTGACCTTGACTATGCAAAAATGATGCTTAGGGAATCACTTTCAAAGCAAGGGATAAAGGCGGGTGTTTTCACAAAATTAAAAGTCATAACACTTGTGCCATCTGGAATTGACGAAAAAGAGAAAGAAAAGTATGTTGAACTTTTTAAGGGTGTTGGTGCAAAAGAAATTATATGCTTGCCAAAGATTTTTGCAACCGCACTTGGCGAAAATATCAACATTGGTGCAAATAGTGCCAAACTTATTGTGGATATTGGTGGCGGAAATGTTGAGTGCAGTGTGATTAATCTAAACACTCTCGTGTGTTCGTCAAGTTTGGGTATTGGTGGGCGAACGATAGATTTGACAATAATTGACTACATCAAAC
Organism: uncultured Christensenella sp.; assembly: GCA_964418405.1. Lineage (GTDB taxonomy): Bacteria > Bacillota > Clostridia > Christensenellales > UBA1242 > UBA5893. The sequence goes on from CAYQLL010000010.1 coordinate 6,754, forward strand.
AAAAATATGGCGTCATTATTGGCGAAAATACGGCACTTATGCTAAAAGAGCAAATATTTAGTTTGTATGAAAGCGATACGGCAAAAATGGATGTAAATGGTGTGAATTATCAAGATAACACGCCAGTGCAGATAACTGTGACTGCTCACGATATCTACGATGCAACTCATGTATTTTTTGACGAGGTTATAAGAGTGATTAGAGCCACCATAAGTTCGCTCTCGCCAGAAATTTCAAGCGACGTCGTGAGAAACGGGATATATATTAGTGGTGGTTTGGCAAAAATTCCGGGGCTTGACAAATATTTCAAAAAACGCCTAAAAGTCAATGTTTTTGTATCATATGAAACTGAAAATGTCACAATTAAAGGACTCAGCACACTTCTTACTTATAAAGATATTTTGGACAACATTCTTGCAAATCTATAAAACAAAAAAAGCACAACAAAGGGACATAAAATAACAAAATGCCCCTTTGTTTTTTTATGCGTAAAATGTAAACTTTTTGTAGAGGTTAGTATGGCGAGAAAAATTGTTTTTACAAGTGGCAAGGGTGGTGTAGGCAAAACAACAGTTTGTGCTAATTTGGGAGCAACACTATCAAATCTTGGGTTTAGGGTGGTTATTTTGGACGTGGATATTGGATTAAACAACCTTGACATTGTGATGGGTGTTGAAAATAGGGTTATATTTGACCTAATTGATGTGATAGAGGGTAGATGCAGGGCGTCACAAGCACTTGTGCAAGACAAAAACTATGAGAACTTGTACATTTTGCCGTCGTCACATTCATATCGCGGGGAAGAAATAACTGCAAAGCATATTCAAGATGTTGTGAATGCATTGCAATTTAGTTTTGACTACATATTTATCGATTGTCCAGCAGGAGTGGAGCAAGGTTTCAATCGAGCAGTATCATCGGCAAATGAAGCGGTAGTAGTTGTTACACCACATATATCTAGTATACGCGATGCGGACAAGGTGTTGTCAATTTTGTCGTCGTACAACATTAGCGAAAAGTATTTGGTAATAAACAGGGTGCGTGGCGATATGATGCTAAATGGCGAAATGATTGATGTTGACGAGATTATAAAGTTTTTGCACATTCCAATTTTGGGGGTCGTGCCAGAAGACGACGACATAACGGCACTAAGTAGCATAGGCGCGCTTGGTGGAAGCAATTCCAATCGTGCGTGGGTGCTTCTTGCGGAAAACTTGCACAACGGCACGAAAAAGGTTTTTGATTGCACACAAAAGTATAGGGGCTTTTTTGGAAGTATTAGAAGAAATATTAAAAGGAGAATGTGATGAAATTTTCGATTGCACAAATTGGCGAAAATAGACTTAAAAAAGTATTGGTCGCAGACAAGGAAAACAATCCAGAAAAACTGTGCGATGTGCTTTCGTCGGACATTTTGAATGTCGCAAAATGTTATCTATGTGACGCACAAACAAAAGTAACTGCAATTCAAAGTGATGACGGTGTTATATTTAATGTTGTCATAAAGTGCAAAAGAGTGAAAAGTGTCGGCGTTTTGGCATAAATTGCGACATAATTCGCATATATTTTTGTATGGATAATTTTGGCGAAAAAGTTGAAATAATAAGACTACAAAAAGTTGAAAACATATCATACAAACACAAAATATCTGGTGCGGTGTTTTTAAGTTCAGCAATGTATCTAAGTTTTGCCTTGTTGTCGCTTTTTTGTATATTTAATATTTTGCAAAAACTTGGAGTGAGTTTATGAAAAAGTATAAACTGCATCCGCTATTTTTTTTGTATGCTTTTTTGCTTGTTATATTTGGGCAAATTGAAGGTGTTTTGGTGTATATTATAGTGGTACTTATTCACGAATTGGCACACAGCATAACCGCCAAAAAACTTGGTTACAAACTTGACAAGATGATACTTATGCCATACGGCGTTTGTCTAAACTATAAAACAAGTTATTTTTGCGACAATGACGAAATTTATATTGCACTATCAGGGCCATTTGTAAATTTTTTTATGGCAATTTTGTGTCTTAGTTTGTGGTGGCTTTTTCCAACTTTAGTTTATCCGTTGTATTCGTTTTTTTTGTGTAATGTTGTGATATTTTCGTTCAACTTATTGCCGTGTTATCCGCTTGACGGCGGTCGAATACTTTGCGCAATTTTATCCAAAAAATATGACAGAAAGTGGGCAATAAAATTATGTTTATTTTTTAACATTTGTTTTTCTTTTATTTTTATTTTAGCATTTTTTATTGGGATATTTTTTAATGTAATAAATTTTAATTTGATTATTATTTCAATATTTTTATTGTGCGGAATATTTGAGCCAAATAAATATTGTTCATATAATTATTTATCGTATAAAATAATTGACGAAAGCCTTATAAATAAAGAAAAGCAAGTCAAATTTACACTAATTTCATCAAATATAAAAATATATAAATTAATTGCAAAAATAAATAAAAATAAATTCAATATTTTTTATGTAATAATGCCAAATGGAAATATAAAAACAGTTAGCGAAATTATGATAAAAAAACTTGCAATGAAATATAAATCAACAACTACTTTGAGCGAAATTCCTGAATTATTATTTTAGATTAAAATTAAAATTTTGACGCAAAATATATTCATGAAGCAAACACTTAAATATATTTACGAACGTCTTTTTGACAATCTTAAATATGCGGAAACAAAACACAGCATAACAATGACAATAGCCTCCGCTGTCATTGCTTTTGCAAGCACGTTTTTTAGTGACAACAGTATAATAAACATTTTAACAAGTGCATGCATTATGCTTGCATTAATTTCAATAATTTATTCGTTTGTCGCCTTGCTTTCAAGAAATGTCAAAGTCTCACACAAACCCCAAAAAAACAATCACACAAATCTTATGCTATACAAAACAATAAAAGATTTTAGTGACATAAGTTATCTTGAAAAGTTAAAGACTGCATACAATTTCCCAAAATCATATAACATAGACGAAATGGATTTAGACTTAGCACGGCAAGTTATAACAACAGCAAAACTTGTCAATCTCAAGTTTTCGTACTTTAATTTTTCGCTTGTGTTTTTGTTTTTAAGCCTTGTGTGTGGAATTATGGTCGTTTGCATAAGGGGGAATATCTTGTGACGGACGAGATTATGTTTTGGCTTGAAGAAATTGTGGAAGACGACCCACTTCCATATGAGATAAAACACATAACATTTTTGTACACAAAGCAAAATGGGTGCATATCGTTGTGTATGGGCGGGACGGAGCAAAAGCCTACTTTGTGTAATATGTTTGACTATTTCCCACTTGAAGCACAATATTTTGACCTAAAAGAACTTGCCACATCAAACGAACAATATTTTGTAAAACTGATGTGTTATTTTATCAGTGAAGCGTTTTCAAACGACTATCTTAAATTACAATTTAACGCAAAAAAGATATATTTTGGAAAAGTGGGGGAAAAACCAAAATTTTTATTTTGTTTGTAAATCTTTTGCAAAATGTGTGCAATTTGTGTTAAGATATAGCAAAGAGAGAAATATATGGAAGTTTTAAGAAGTTACTCACAAATCGTAAGACAAACACAAAAAGTATTGTCGTTTGACGTAAGCGAAGTGCCAATTTTGGATAAAATGAAAGACGACGAACTTGAATATATCGCACAAAAAAGCACAATGTGTGAGGATACAAAAGAGATACATAACCTAAGCGAACTTGTTTTTCAACTCAACAACTATTCTTTTGCAATTGTAAACTATGTCACAATATTTTTGTATATGGAAAAGTATGGCGAAGTTATGGAGTTTATTTCAAAAATGTTTGCTTCTCACTTTGCCACTCAAAACTACACCAGCAAGCAAAAACAATACAATGCAAGCGAGCGTTTGTTTGATAGATTTATTGAAATTGTAAATTTTGGTAAAATAGACAAAAGTTTATATTTGCCACTTGCCCTAAAAGCTATTTTTGATGACAAATCAAAACTTTACGCTTGGCACGATGTGGCAATGGAATATATGCAAATATTTATGCGAGAAAATCAGGACCTAGGCGACATTTTTTCCCAAAATGACACACTAGAACTTGAATATTTATCGCTACTTTTGGAGTTTAACACACAAAAGGGCATAAGTATCATTTTTAATAACAAAGACAACAATGCAATCATTGAACAAAATGCAAATCAATTCTTAAAAGCGTATATTGCTGATACGCTTGCATATTTTGACAAGAACTTGCCAACTGACTTTGAGCAAAGATTTCACTACATCAAAGTTTTGTCGGCAATAACAAATAATTCAAGTGTTGAAACAAGACTTGACACAATCTATGAAAGCGAGCAAAATGACGAGATAAAAACGTTTTTGGCACAAAGATTGGGAATAAGTAAGGCACTAAATTTTGGCACACAAAAGCATTTCAAAGTGCTTGCACAAAAAAAGGTTGATAAGGTGCAAGAAAGGGTGCTTGGTGTTGCCTTTGAAAATCTACCACTTGTGTTTGTCGATGGCGAGCAAGCCAATGACCAAGAAAAAACATATCTTGTAAATATCCTAAAAGAAGAAAACAATCTTTTGAATTTATACAGTTTAACATCGCTCTATTCTATTTTTGAGAAAAAAAGTTTGCATAATTTTGCAGAGAAACTATTTGACAAGTTGTCGCAAAAAGACGATATAAATTCAGCGAAATGGTGCGTTAGGATGTTCTCACTTTTCTCAGACGATTTATTTGAACGCAAAATATATGAATTTTTGTACGCACTTTACAGGCTAAATAGGAAAAAAGAAGCCTTGTATTTAACAAATTGCCTTTTGTATAGCAAAAAACAAAACTTTATGGAGATGTTATCAAGGCTACGTTCCTTTGACTTGTTTTGTGAGCATTTTGACGAGTTTGTTAAAATTTATTCACAAATGACAAATATTGAAGCACAAGAGATAAAAGATTTGACATTGCCAAGAGTACTCACCGATGAGCAAAAAGAAAGCGAAATTCAAAGATTGTATCAAAACTTTATTAGCGGAAGAAAGTACTCAAAACTCACATTCAAAAAGTTGTTTATTGAACATCCAATTTTTAACGATTTTGCACAAAGGCTTGTTTTTGGCGAATACAAAGCGGGCAAGTTGTATTCAGTATTTTTCGTAAGTGGCAAAGATACAGTGTATATTTATGGCAACAATATGGGCAACAGTGACAAAGAAGTGTATGTTTCACTTGTTCATTCGCTTGATTTGGATGAAAGATTTGACCACGTTGACCTAAAACTAAGCAGTCCACTATTTGAGCAGTTTTCTGTTAGCAAGTTTGATGTAAAAAGTTTCAATATGTCAAATTTGTATGTTGGTAACTACTATGGTACAATTGTTGAAGGTGAAAAATTTGCCAAAAACTTGCAAGAAAAAGGCTTTTTGCTAAATAAAAATGATGGCGAAGTGCTATTTGACAGTTTTGTCGCAAAAAACGACATACTAAACATCTTGGTGGAGATTGAACTACAAAAGGCGGTTAGTCAGATTTCGCCAACAATGGTGCTTGGAAATATCCGCTTTTATAGACTAAGCGAGTGTATGCTTGACAATCAAAAATATATCACCAACAAATCTCAAAGTTTGAGTTTGGCAGGGATAAACAACAGATATTTTGATTATGTTATAAGCGTGATAAGATAGGCAAAAAAAGTTGATTATATCATACTTTTGTGCTAGTATATTGTGAAATTTATGGAGAGATTATGGCAGTTTATGATTTTAAGAAAATTGAAGAAAAATGGCAAAAAAGATGGGAAAATGACGAAAGATTAAAGGCGGTAGATTTTCACCAAACAAAGCCCAAATACTATGTACTATATGAATTTTTTAATATAAGTGGAAATTTGCATATGGGACATTTGAAAGGTTCAGTGCCAGCGGACGCACTTGCAAGATACAAAAGACTTTGTGGCTACAATGTTTTGTTCCCAATCGGTGGAGATTCTTTTGGACTTCCCGCTGAAAATGCGGCAATAAAGCACGGAATTGACCCACATAAATTTGTTGAAGATGGAATGAAAAACGCACTAGCGCAATCCAAAAAAATTGGGCTTTCGTTTGATTATTCCCGCACTTTTTGTACAAGTGATGAAGACTACTACAAGTGGACACAGTGGATATTTTTGCAACTATTAAATCACGGCAAAGCATACAAGAAGAACGGTTATGTAAACTTTTGCCCAAAGTGTGAAACAGTGCTTTCAAACGAGGATAGTCAAGGCGGAAAGTGTGATAGATGTGGAAGCGAAGTTTTGCAAGTCAATCGCGATGTTTGGTTTTTGAAAATGCGCGAATATGCCGATAAACTACTAGGCAATGTTGACAGAATAACAATGGCGGACAACCTTAAAGAAGCACAAAGGAATTGGATAGGCAAAAGCGAAGGTATTGAACTAAATTTGGATATTGTGGACGAACGTGGCGAAAAAATTTCAAACTTAAAGATTTTCACAACTTGCATTGAAACAGTTTATGGAATAACTTTTGTTGTGCTTGCACCAGAGCATAGTTTGGTGGACGATTTGTCTTCGTATATCGATAATATGGACGAAGTGCGTTCTTATCAAGAACAAACCGCTCTAAAAACCGAGTTTGACAGAATTAGTCAAGTAAAAAACAAAACAGGTTGTATTCTAGACGGTATTTATGCAATCAATCCACTAACAGGCAAAAAAGTCCCAGTTTATCTTGCAGACTTTGTGTTAAACGGCTATGGAACTGGGGCGGTTATGGCTGTGCCTTGCCACGACCAAAGAGATTATGAATTTGCCGAAACATTTAACATTCCAAAAATCCAAGTCATCGAAGGTGATGTGTCGTCTTGTGCAGTTGAAAAGGCTGAATATTTGGAAAAGAATAGCAAAATGCTAAACTCTGGCGAATTTACAGGGATGAATGTTTTGGACGCAAAAAAGAAAATTGCTGAATTGGTGGTGAAAAATGGTTTTGGAAAAGTTGTAACAAACTACAAAATGCAAGATTGGCCATTTAATCGTCAAAGATATTGGGGCGAACCGTTCCCAGTTGTATTTTGTGACAAGTGCGGAGTTGTTTCACTAAGTGCAAAAGATTTGCCACTTGTTCTCCCAAAAACAAACGATTATATGCCAAACGAAAAAGGCGATTCGCCACTATCCAAAATTGACGAGTTTGTGAACACAACTTGCCCAAAATGTGGTGGCAAGGCAAGACGAGAGACCGACACAATGCCAAACTGGGCAGGGTCAAGTTGGTACTGGCTTAGATTTTGCGACCCACACAATAGTGAGAAGCTCGCAGATTTTGACAAACTAAAATATTGGGGCAGTGTTGATTGCTACACAGGTGGCACAGAGCATATAACAAGACACGTTTTGTATGCATTCTTTTGGCAAAACTTCTTGTACGAAATTGGTGTTGTTCCAACTCGTGACCCATTTGTTAGGAAAATGGGCAGTGGACTTATTTTGGATAGTGAAGGCAAAAAAATGAGCAAGTCCTCCAAAAATGGTGTTTCGCCAATGGAAGTTATAGACAAATATGGCAGTGATGTTGCAAGACTTCACGTTCATTTTTTGGCTGGTTATGAAGATAATTGTATGTGGACTTTTTCTGGAATCGAAGGCATTGTATCGTTTTTGGACAAAGTTTGGAAACTTCAAGAAATGATAAAAGGTGACGGCGTGTCAAAAGACCACGAAGTCGAACTAAATGCTCTAATAAAGAAAGTTGGCGAAGACTATGAAAATCTCAAACTCAACACAGCAATTTCTGCTTGTATGATATTCATTAAAAAGATAAAAGAGGACGGCTACATTACAAAAGAGGAACTTAGACAATTTTTGATTGTCCTAAACCCACTTGCACCACACATCACAAGTGAAATATACGAAAATGTGTTCAAGAAAGACATCTTGGATGAATCTTTCCCAAAATATGACGAAACAAAGACAACAAAAGACGAAATCAATTTTCCAGTCCAAATAAATGGAAAGATGAAAGGCACAATTTTAGCTAAAAAAGACATCACACAAAGCGAAATGCTTGAAAAGATAAAACTTGACCCAAAATTCGCTCAACTTGATCTAAATAACCCTAAAAAAGTCATATTCATTGCGGGGAAAATAATCAACATAGTGTTATAAGTTAACTTTTGGAACACAAAATATATCTATTTTGTATAAACAACGGTATTGTTAAATTGTTAGAGAACCACTTAGACCCAAGTTTAGTGAATAGTCAAGTGTTTTTTGCACTTTTCCAAAAAAAGTTAGAAAAAAGTGGTAAAGTATGGTAGCCCCCAAAGAGTGCTTCGCAAAGCACTCTTTGGGGTGGAATAGATTTTTTACTACTTTTTTTAAGTATATTTTTTTACGGGTTGAACGAACAAAGTTTAGATTGCTTGCCAAAGATAA
>CAYQLL010000011.1:0-13415 GCA_964418405.1 uncultured Christensenella sp.
ATTTCTAAAAAAGTTACAAATTTTGTCAAACCAATTGCTATCTTTTTGATATTCCGTCACATCACTTTGTGCTTGTGGCGTTATTGTAATAATCTCTTCAATAGGCAAAAGTGAACCATCACTTGGGTCACTCAAATCGTCGCCTGAGTTGTCAATTTTGCGTATTTTGTTGATTAATTTCGCGATATTGACTTCATATTCGCTATTTGTTTGAGTAACTTCAGCTATTTGGGTACTTGTCTTTGATATTTCTACAATATTCCCAATCACCCAACCACCAGTTAGTGCCACCAAACATGCAAACGCACACGCAATCAACCTAAATCTAAACTTATTACTTTTTGGTTTTTGACTTAAATTTTCACTCAATTCTTTTTCAATTTGTTCATCATTTGTTTCTTTTATTTCTAAACTAGACGCGAATAAATTGTCAACACTTTCTTCAATTTTTTCGCTGGTTTCTCCTTGAGTTGCACTTCCAACTTTCTCTGCTTGCTCCATCTTTTCAAGATTTTGCCTTACTTTTTCTTTTATATCATTTAATTTTTGCTCATCACTTTTTTGACTAATTGACGAACTTGTTGCAACATTTGTCATTGCACTAAGTACGGCTTCACCTTTACTTCCATTAACACCAGAAGTAGACTTACTTGCTGGCATGTTTGAAAAATCTATCTTGTGTTTAGGCTGGTCTTGTGTTTCATCTTGTTCCAAAACTGCCGTTCGTGCATATTCTCTAATTTTTTCCAAACTTTCGTTTTGTTCCATATATATCTACTCCTTTTATCTAAATTTTATTACAATTTTGCATACATTGAATTGTCTATTATCAAATTTGACATTTCTATATAAAGAATAAACTATTATATATAAAATTGCAATCAAATCTTTTGTGCAATTCTAAGTTTTGCACTTTTTGAACGCGAATTATCTTGAATTTCTATATCGCTAGCCATAATTGGTTTTTTATTTACAAGTGTAATTACTTGTTTATGCCCGCAAATACAAATTGGGGTTTTGGGCGGACATATGCATCCTGTTGCATTAATCTTATACGCATTTTTAACAATTCTGTCTTCAAGCGAATGAAAAGTTAAAATTGCAATTCGTCCACCGCTTTTTAATTTTGAAATTAAGAAGTTAATAGCCTCAAAAAGTCTATCCAGTTCTCCATTGACTTCAATTCTAATTGCTTGAAAAGACTTTTTATGAGCACCATTTCTCTTAAAAACAACTTTTTTGGGCATACTGTTCTCAATTATGTTTGCAAGTTGCTTTGTTGTTTCAATTGGTCTATTTATAACTATATTTTTTGCGATACTAGATGCATACTCTTCTTCGCCATATTCGGCAAGTATTCTTGTTAAATGCTTTTGCGAATAAGTGTTGACAACATCATATGCCGTCAATTTTTGACTTTTATCCATTCGCATATCAAGTTTTGAGTCAAACCTAAAACTAAATCCACGCTCTGGGTTATCCAGTTGATACGAACTCACACCCAAGTCTAGTAGTACTCCGTCAAGTTTTTCTATACCAAGATTATCCAACACACTTTCAACATCCTTAAAGTCCGCCTTGACAAGTTTGACAAAAGGATAATCTTTCAGTCTTTCTTTGCAAACATCGAGTGCATCTTGGTCTTTGTCAATGCCAATCAAACACCCTTTGTTACTTAGTTTTTTTGCTATCTCTTTCGAATGTCCTGCTCCTCCAATTGTGCAATCAAGATAAATACCATCGGGTTTAATATCTAAACCCGACAGTATCTCACTTAGCATTATTGGTTTGTGTATAAATTCCATTATGCTCCTTCGCCCGATGTTGTGCCATTTTTAAGCCCAGCCAATACTGCAGCCCAATCAATTGTATCCTTCCCATCTTCGCCAGTTGTCGTGTTGTTTGCAATTAAATCTTTCACATCTTGCCCTATGTCATCATTTTCTTTAATATACTCAACCATAGAGTTATATGTTTCTTCAAACACACCACCACTATTCGCATTGTCTTGCAAACTTGTTAGTACTTCTTCAATTTTTGTTGAAGTTTGTTCATCTTTCATATATGTTGCAATATCAAAGTCGTCACTCGTGACATCAGTTATAATGTCACTCATACTTGCAATAACCTCAACAACTTGCTCTGCTTCTTCTTCGGTTAGGTTATCAAGATTTACATCTGTTTTGATATCTCCACCAATTGTATCGCCAACAAGTTTTTTTACTTCTTCGTTAATTTTGTTGATAACCATCGCACCAAGTGGTTTTAACAATCTGCTTTTTACAAGTGGATTGAATATTGTTTTTAATTCTTGTTTGTCGACTTGCTCTAGTACAACATTCAAGTCGCCATCATCCAAAATATATTTCATAAGTGTTTTTTCACTCCCGTCATCTAATGATATCATTTTCTCATTCATCATTGTAACAGAAGGTTGAACTTGCTTAAATTCATCACTAAACATAAAGTCATCTTCTTTTGCTGTCTTGAAGTTGACATATTCTGATAATTTCGACCTATCCAAAGCATCAATTAGATTGAAATAAACACTGTTCTCGTCTTCAAGACAATCTTTGAACATACTGCAATCTTTGATAACATCTAGGCAAGATCCAAGTTTTGTTAAATCTGACTCTATGATAACATCAAATGTTTCTTTCTTCAATCTTGCAATATCTAAGTCTTTTGCATATGCAACAGTATTATCAAGGAATGCAAGTATCTTGTCTTTTTCATCTGCTTCATGTACTTTTTCAAGATACAAATTCCCAAGTTTGCAATCTTTCTCAATATAATCGCCAGCATCGTTAATAAACTTACTAAGTTCATCAAATCCAAGATCAATAACTTTCCTAAACATTTTGCTATCATAAATAGGTTCCAAGATTTGGGTAAGTGTTGTCATATCTTCCCCATTAACTAGAGAACTTTCGTTTAGTTTTACAAGAATATTTTTTACATTAGCATTCGAAATTGTATACTTTCCATCTTCAAGGTCAATATAATCAACAATATTGCTATCCAAAAATTTGTTAAGTGATTTTGCCATGTTGTTTGTTTCACTTATCCAAATATTACTTTCTTTAAGCACTGCAAAATCAATATATTTATTGTACTCAGTTTTGCTAAGTCCATCCATTATTTGATTATACACACTCGAATTTTTGAACACACTCATATTTTGCACTGCATTCATCATGTTCCCCGCATATATCACTATATCCCCAAGCTTAAGCTTGCAAAGCTTTCTTTCATCATCTTCAAGACTATCAAAATCAAAGTCCTTTACTTCATTCGCTATGTCCAAAACACTTCCAAAAAGTGATTTAATCTCAGCCTTTTTCACAGTCAAACTTTTGTTGGATAGGTCAAGTTTGCTTATAGTAAGTGTACCATCTTCTGTCATATCCCTAAGTTCATTTTCTGTTTCTATAATTCCCTTGTTAAGTCCATAAAGTATCGCTCTGTTGAGGAGTTTCGAGTTAAAGCAATTATCTATTATTTCATTAAAGACTTTTTTGTTGTCTTTGTATAATATGTCAAAAATATTAAGTATGTTTTCTTTTGTAATTTCGCCACCCGAAGATGTTGATTTTGTGTCACTTTTAAGTGGAATTTCGTCCAAAATTTTATTATCTTTTGCAACTTTTATTGTTTTTAGCACACTGAGTAGTTCTTCTTTCAAGTTATTAACTAAGTTGTCATTTTCAGTAAGTTCCTCGTGTGCAACTGTCAAAGTGTCCAAAAGATCTTGATCATTTTTAACTTCATCTAGTTCAATAAGTTTATTATAATAAACATCGAAAAACTCAGGCAGTGCCGTTTTTAGAATATTTGAGTTAAATACATAATCTACTGCATTTATAAGTTTATCAATGTCTAGGTTCGCCCAATCTGAAAAATCAAAGTTGTCATCTAACATAAACTCAACATTATCATAAACTTTGGATATATTAATAACTTCGTCCCTAAATGCAATTTTCTTACCATCAACGGTTATAGAGGTTATACTGCTAAACATTTTGTCGCCAAGTCCAAACACATTGCCAACACCTGCAATTGCTGAACTTTCATATGCCTCAATAATAATTTTCACTTCATCTGGTAAATTTTCGTCTAACAATTTGACTGTTGCCGATTTTTCGGTAACAACAACCTCTTCCGCTTGTGCTGTGTTTTGTATATCTCTAATTATCCCAACAAATCCACAAACTGGCAAAAATGTTATCCCAACCAAAAGTAGTGCTTGAACAGCCCCAACAAGTCCACCAAGTAGTCTATGTTTTTTTACTTTCACACCTTGTTTTTTTTGTTCTTTGTATTCTTTATTAATAATGCTTGCAAAAACTTTGTATACAACCCAAGATAAGAATGTCAAAACATAAGACAAAACAACAAAGACAAATATGTTCCCAATCATAATTGGAAAATTAGCAATCAATTTCTCAATAGTTGGACTTTTTTCTGTGAGTTCCGCAATGTCAGGCACTTCGTTAATCTTTTGCAAAATTAAGTCATTAAGACTAACTTTTGCTCCTTCATACGTTATTTGTATCTTAATAATCGATTGCGAAATAATTGGTGTAATAAACAGCGCAATAATAATCCCCACCAAAAAACACACAAATCTAATCCCCGACTTTTTGAGTCCTTTAAGTCCAAACAAGAACCCAAGAATTAAAAATGCCACTAAAACTAAATTTAATATAAGCAGTACTAATTCCTTTGTCATATCCTACCCTCCTAATCACTAATTTCCACTAATTTATTTTTCATCAAATCGCACGAAGTTAAAAAGTATTTTACTTTATCAATCTTTTCTATAAGTTTATATTTTCCTAAATATGAATGAATATGCCCAAAAATGCAATATTTCACACCAAAACTTTCCAGCAAATTTACAATGTCGTTTTTTTCTTTTTGTTGATTAAATGGTGGATAATGAAGCATACACACAATTTCGTCACCATCCTCGTATAGTCTTTTTGCAAAACCAAGTGCCATATCTAGTCTAATTACTTCTCTTTTGTAAATTTTCTCATCTTCGTCGCTTTCAAATTTGTTTTTTTCTGGAACTTGCCAACCTCTTGTCCCGCAAAATATATATTTGCCTATTTTTATCGCATCATTTTGTAGTGCATAGCAGTCTTTTGGCAAAATACTTCTTACTTTTGATATGCTTTGCCACCAATAATCGTGATTACCTCGAATGAATATCTTTTTGCCGGGCAAATTTTCAAAATAGTTTAAGTCAATTTTTGCATCATCAAGTTTCATCGCCCAAGAAATATCTCCACATATCAAAACAACATCATCACAAGTTACATTGTTTTCCCACGAAAGTCTGATTTCTTCTTTATAGTTCTTCCAACCATCTCCAAAAATTTCCATGGGTTTTGCACCGCATGTACAAAGATGAAAATCGCTAATTGCAAAAACTTTCACAGTGCCTCCTACAAACTTTTAAGCACTTCTTGAACAAGTCGCATATCACACTTTCCAGCATAATTGGCCTTAAAATGCTTCATAACATTTGGTACAGTTTTATCGTCTAACGACAAGATAACTTCCTTTATCTCTTCGTTAGACATCATCTTTGGTAAATAACCCTCAACAAGTTTAATTTGTTTTTCAATTTCTTCGACTTGCTCAAAGTGATTTACCTTTTTGTAATTCTCCGCTTCTTCGGTAAGTTCTTTGATTGTTTTTTGCAAAATCTGAACATAGTCAGCATCTTGCATTTCCTTTCCAGTTTCTCTTCTTTTTATCCCTTCAAGCATAAACTTGTTGAGTAGCACTGAATAAATGTTCCTAGCAACAGTATCCTTATCTCTTATCGCTTGTATATTTGCTTTTTTTACTTCGTCAATAATCATAAAATTTTCTCCTTCATTTAGTCTCATAATAAGAATACCACAAATGACCAAATAAAACAATAACATTTTTAAGAAAAAGTTTATTACTTTTGATAATAGTAAAATGACATGAAGTAAAAAACAGTTGAATCAATTTTCAACTGTTAGCCTCTAAACTTTAATTTATTTTGCATAATTTCCAAACTGTGTTTTGCTCCACCAAATTTTGGAAAAGCATTTTCTCCATCGCCTTCAAATCTTGGGATAATGTGTACATGAAAATGAAAGACACTCTGTCCAGAAACCTGTTCGTTCGCATTCATAATATTTATGCCACTGTATCCACAATCTTTTATGTAATGCTCAGATATAACTTTTGCCACTTCCATAACTTTGCCAAGTGTTTCAAATTCACAATCTAGAATATTTTTGCAGTGTTTTTTGGGAATAACAAGTGTATGTCCGTCAATATCCCCAGCGATATCCAAAAAAGCCAAAACATCTTTGTCTTCATAAATTTTGTAACAAGGAATCTCGCCACTAATTATTTTACAAAAAATACAATCGTCCATAATTTATCTCCCAAAAATAGGATAATGTTTTTCAAAAAAATAGTCAAGTAAAACTGTTTACAAATTTTTTCTTTTGTGTTATATTAATCAACGAGCACGGAAAGATGGCAGAGTGGTCGAATGCACACGCTTGGAAAGCGTGCGAGGTGAAAGTCTCCGCAGGTTCAAATCCTGTTCTTTCCGCCAATGCAAGAGGGATTAAAGCCCGCGGGTTTAATTTCCTTTTTTTTATTAAAAAATTCAATTTGAAACTTTAATTATAAAAACTAAAAATTGCAAAAAAAAATCGGTTTTTTCTTAAAATTTAACCGATTTTTTCGTTATTTTTGACATTTTTATGATATTTTTTATAAATTTTGTATGCTTCGTCTTTTTTTAACAATACATTTTCTTGACAAAACGACCCTCTAAATTTTCGTGATTTTTGTTCGAGAAATGTTTCTTTTGCCATTCGCTCTAGCAAACAATATAATTCATCAAAAGACTTCTCACTTGTTTTTGATATCATCTCAAAAACTGCACTTTCAATAGTTTTTTGCAGTATTGGTTTATCGCTTTCATTCAAGTACTCAAACTCTGGATAAAATTTTGAGTAGCAAGTTCTATTATTTTCATCTTTTGACATTTCTTCAAAATCTCTGAAATCATATTTATTACTCATCTCGTGACACTCATGCGACATTAACATATGGCAATATTTTGCAACATCACATAAGTTATCATTGTCCCATGTTGGGTCACTGTAAAAATGCCCACAAATATTATACTTATCATCACATATGTAAAGTTTTAGTCTTGCATGATTATCACTTGTATTTTTATCAAAATTATAAAAATTGCAAGACATAACTTTACATTCAAGCCCTTTTAGATCAAGCTTTTTTAAAATATTATATTCTAAATCACAAAATCCAGCACAAACAAATTCCGCTTTGTCCAAAAAAGCACCCACAAAATACTGGTCATCACTATGCCAACTTCTGTTAACTGATGGTGTATATTCGGAAATTTTTTGGACTTTCATATGAACATATGCCAAACTTTCAAGCGGTGACAAATCTTTCTTTTTTATATAATCACAAATATCATAAATATACTTGTTTGCACGAATAACTGATTGCAAATCCCAAACTTTTTCAACGATATCATCATTTGGATAATTTTGCCTTACATGTTTAACTATAACATTGATCTCAAATTTATCCTTGTATTTTTGATAAAACTCACTAAGCGTTGCATATTCATTTTTATCAAGCATTTCGTCAAAGACAACCAAATTCACTGTTTCATAGCCGTTATTGCAAAAATTGAGCAATTTTTGCAAATTTTCTTGAGCATTATCTCTTGAACTTATATCTATTATTTTTGTTTCTTGCATATACAGTTACCCTTTGTTTCTATTATATCATTATAGCGTAAAAAAACAAGTATCTTTTTGTATTAATTTTGTGATTTTTTGGCAAGAATATAATGGAGAAAATTATGAAACTTTATAAAGGCACACCTTATTTTTGTTTTACTTCGCCAAACTTGAAACAATATCCCTATCAAACAAAAGACATAACTACCGATATTTTGATTGTTGGCGGTGGAATATGTGGTGCAATACTTAACTACTACCTTTCGCAAAAGTATGATGTCGCACTAATAGAAAAAGGTCGCATCGGACAAAACTGCACCAGCATTGCAACTGCAATACTTGAGTATCAACTCGACGATTTTTATGAAGACTTAAAAAGCGAACTTGACAAGCAAGAAATAATACAAATTTACAAAATGGGGCAAAATTCCATAAAAAAATTGGAAAAATTTATAAAAAAACACAATAACTTGTGTAATTTTGCAAAACGCCCATCTTTTTTGTTTAGTCAAAATGCACAAGACAACAACAAAATAAAACGTGAATATAACCTTAGAAAAAACTATGGATTTTCGTGCGAACTATACACAAGAACAAATAACCCTTTTCCCTTTCCTATTGCATCTGGAATATACGACAAAAATGGCGGGGCGGAACTCAACCCGTATTTATTTTGCAAGCAACTAATTGAAAATTCTCAAAATCAAACAAAGATATTCGAAAACACTTCTTTTGAAAGTTTTATGCAAAAAGACGATAAATTCATCGTAGAAACATCATATTATCACAAAATTTATGCAAATAAGATAGTTTTTTGCACAGGTTTTGATATGGAACTTTTTCAAGACGAAAATATGATGCAAAGATTTGTAACATATTCTATTGTCACAAATCCACAAAAAAATTAATATGGAAAAACAATGCAACTATACACGACAACCAAAATCCATATCACTATTTGCGAAAATTGCCCGATGATAGATTGATTTTTGGTGGCGAAGATGTATGTTTCAAAAAATCCAATTTCTTTAAGCAAAAATGCGAGAAAAAATATCAAAATCTCTTAATGTCACTAAAATCACTGTTTTCAAATCAAAATCTTGATATAAAAATTGATTACCAATTTTGCGGTGCTTTTGGAACAACAGACAATAATCTTGGACTTATTGGCGAAACAGATATGCAGAACATATATCTCTTTCTAAGTTGTGGAGCAAACGGCATCATAAATGCTTTAAGTGGTGTTGATATAATTGAACAACTATTCAACTGTTCAACCCATCCACTTGCCCACCTATTTTCCCCGCTAAGAATTTTGGACTAAAAAAAACAAGATAAGTCAACTAACTCTTATCTTGCTTTAATTATCAAAATTACATATTTATATCACTCAAAGTTTTTTTGATGCAGTCCATAGACACTATTAGTCTATTTTTTTCGTCATCATTTAATTCTAGATACAATGTTTCTCTCACACCATTACTATTTATTATACTTGGCATACCAAAATATATATCGTGTTCTTTGTTATATGCCGACACCGTCAAAATTTCATTTGTATTATTTAGAATTGCATTTGTTATGATTGCTAAACACATTCCTATTCCATAACAAGTGTTGCCTTTTTTGTTGATAATATCATAAGCACTTGTTCTAACTTCATACAAGATTTTTGAACAATCATTCTCACTAAGATACATTGTTGCTTTGTTTAATCCAATAATAGCATTGCTCCAAGGAATAAACTCCGAGTCGCCGTGCTCGCCTATTACATATGCATGAATATTTTTTGGACTAATATCAAGTTTGTCAGCAATCAAACATCTAAGCCTTGCACTATCCAAAACAGTTCCACTGCCAATAACTTTATGTGGCGGGAAGTTTGAAAGTTTGTATGTTATATACGTCATAACATCTAAAGGATTTGTTGCAACCAGATAAATTCCGTTGAATTTAGTTTTATTTATCTCACGAATTATACTTTCAAAAACTCTGTAGTTTTTTGAAATAAGGTCAGTTCTTGTTTCGCCAACTTCTTGTGGTCTACCAGCACAAATGCAAACTATGTCAGCATCGTTGCAATCACTGTAACTGCCCGCTTTTATCTTTATCCCGTTAGGATTATATGTCCCCGCATGCGTCAAATCTAGTGCTTCACCTACTACTTTATCAAAATTTAGGTCTATAAGCACAAGTTCTTCAACCTTATTTTTTGTTGTAACAAGCGAAAATGCATAACTTAGTCCAACATTTCCGCAACCAACAATAACAACCTTACTCATATAATCTCCTATGCACAAAGTTTACAATTATAGTTTAAGTAAGTCAAACAATTTTACTCACTTTTCTCACTAAACACAAAATATTTGCTATACAAAAACTCTGTCACAAAATTTATTAGCATACTAATAGCCAATACAATGTACTCATTCCAACCGATTTTCTCCAATGCGTTACCACCAATTGTTGAAAGCGGAGTGAACACCAAATAGTAGCAAAAAACTTTTAGCATTGCAATTGGCACATTATTTGACGACTTGAAAGTGAATTTTCTGTTAAAAGTGAAATTCCATAAAACCGAGCAAACAAGCCCAATCAAATACGCAGGCCAATATGATAAATTTGCAACTTCATTTAACAATGTGAATACACCAATTTGGATAACTCCAGCAGAAAGCGAAAAGCACAAAAACTTCAAAATTTGCAAAAAATATTCGCTTTTGGACTGTTTTTTCTCGTTTTTTTCGATTTTTTCAATATTTTCTTGCTTATCTTCTAAGTCACCTAATTCTTTCTTATTTTCCATTTTTTCTTCCTTATAAATTTTATATATTATGTTGACAAAGTCAACATAATACTTTACACAAAAAATTCACACAAAAGTGTGAATTTTTACTAACTATTCAGCGATTACACTAACAATTTTTTTATCGCCACTCTTTGAAAATTTAACTTTTCCGCTTGCAGTTGCAAAAACTGTGTAATCTTTTCCAAGTCCACAATTAACGCCAGGATAAACCTTTGTTCCGTTTTGACGAACAATAATTGACCCAGCAGTCACGCTTTGTCCGTCATATCTTTTAACGCCAAGACGTTTTGAATTACTATCTCTGCCGTTTTTCGTGCTTCCGCCACCTTTCTTGTGGGCAAAAAGTTGGATATTAATAAATTTCATCATAAACCTCCAATTTAATATACTCGCCATAATCAAAAAGTAAATCTTCAAGTGACAATCGCATAGTTTTCAAAACTATTTGAGCGTCACTAAGTTGTTGTTGACTTATGTCTTTTGGAAGTTTTAGTTCCAAAAAGCCTTTTTTGTCATCTCTTTTTATCACAGCATTGATTTCTAGCACCTTTACTATTCCAAGGCATGCACTTTGCACAATCGACGAGATTGCACTGCAAACAATGTCTTTTCCAAAGTCCGCATAACCAGTATGTCCCGAAACTGTAAAAGCAACAATGTTATTGTTTTTTGTCAAAATTTTGATATTTGTCATATTACTTTATCTCTAAAATTTTAACTTGTGTGAATGGTTGTCTGTGACCTTGTTTTCTTCTAACATTCTTTTTTGCTTTGTATTTGTACACAACAACTTTATCACCTTTGCCTTGTGCAACAACTTCTGCACTGCAAACGGCACCTTTAACTATTGGTGTTCCACAAACAACTTTTCCGTCATTTGATGTGAGCAAAACGTCAAATTCAACTTTGTCGCCAACATTTTTGTCAAGTTTTTCAACTTCCAAAACATCGCCAGCTTGAACTTTGTATTGTTTTCCTCCAGTTTGAATGATTGCAAACATAATCTTCCTCCTTAACTAATCTCACTACGATAGGTGGCAAAATGCACTTTTTAACCCATAATATGTGGCATACTTTGATATATTATCACAAACCCAAATTATTGTCAACCACATTCAACAAAAAATACATTTCCCCAAAAAACATTTATGCCGACTTTGTAAGTGTCCCGCCTTGCTGTAAGTATTTCACATTTTCCGTTGTCGTGGTTCCATCCGTCCAAGTCCAACCACCACTTCCTAAGTATATACTCAGACTATTAATGTTGGTTGGACAATAGATGGTGGCTAGAGCTGTGCAGGAAGTAAATACATTCTTGTAATTCGAAGCACTTGTAATTTTGCTCAAATCAAAATTCTTGATATTCAGTTCAGTTAAACTGCTACATCCTCTAAACATACTAGAGATATCCGTGACTTTTGAAGTATCAAAATTGCTCAAGTCCAGACTTACCAGACTACTACAACCTTCAAACATTCCAGAGGAGTTTTCACCACTTGACCAAGAGTAGTAATAACCCATAGTCGTTACATTAGACGTGTCAAAACTACTTAAATTTAATGCAGTAAGACTGCTACATCCTTTGAACATCGCTTTCATGTTTGTAACCTTTGAAGTGTTAAACTCACTTAAATTTATGCTAGTTGAACCACTGCAACCTGAGAACATAGCATACATATTTGTTACATTAGATGTGTTAAGTGGAGTTAAATCTAGGGTTGTTAGACTACTACAACCTGAGAACATACCACCCATATTTGTAACATTGGTCGTGTTTAGTGGAGTCAAATCTAGAGTTGTTAAACCACTGCAACCATAGAACATATAACTCATATTTGTTACATTTGATGTGTTAAGTGGAGATAAATCTAGAGTTGTTAGACTACTACAATTCTCAAACATACGTGTCATATTTGTTGCATTCGGAGCAAAATTTGATCCAAATGTTATACTTTTCAAATTGGTACAAGAAGCGAACAAAGCTCCAATATTTTTCACGTTGGAAGTATCTAAACAACTTAAATCCACACTAACAAGCTTGCTACAACCTGTAAACATTCCGCAACGATAAAAATACCTTCCCTCCAATTCCCAATAATTTCCCATTTTCTCCACTTTTGCCGTATCGAACCCATTCAAATTTACACTTACAAGATTGGTGCAATATGCAAACATATACGTTACATCTGTTACATTAGTTTCTTTGAAACAACTCAAATCTAGAGTTGTTAAACCACTGCAAAGATAGAACATAGAACTCATATTTGTTACATTTGATGTGTCAAGTGGAGTCAAATCTAATGATGTCAAACTCTTGCAATAATAGAACATAGAACTCATATCTGTCACATTTGATGTTTCAAGTGGAGTCAAATCTAATGATGTTAGACCACTGCAACAATAGAACATAGAACTCATATTTGTTACATATGATGTGTCAAATGAAGTCAAATCTAATGATGTTAGACCACTGCAATAATAGAACATATTGCTTGAATCTGCAGGTAAAACAAATTTCCCATTCTTACTATATATCCATACATTATATTTTTTTGATTCATCTGCATCCGCCAACCAATATGCCACATATTCGTCAATATATACACCTGAACTATAACATACTTTTATCGGTGAATTTGTTGTTATATCCACCCCGTCTAGACTAGTAACGAAGTTTACCGACTTAATAACTCCAGTATTACACCAGTTTACATTTGTTATCACTCCTGCAATATGGCTCATCAAGTCACCATTCATTGCGTCTATTCCATTATATAATGTCGGAATCGCCGTTACTATTCCATTTTGCGGTAATGTGG
>CAYQLL010000011.1:13425-13782 GCA_964418405.1 uncultured Christensenella sp.
AATGTGGTCACTGCCCCTTTATTTACACCTTCCGCTTCTGTCCATGTTCGTATCCAATTATCACTAGGCAAGGATAAGCTTAAACTATTTACGTCAGTTGGACAATAGATTTTTCGTGCAAGGCAAGAAGACAACATTCCTGAATAACTGGTAACTTTGCTAAAATTAAAACTTCTCAAATCAAGCGTTGATACCATACACCTAGAAAACATACCACTCATATCAGTTACACTAGATGTGTCAAAGTTAGATAAATCTAGATTAGTTAGACCACTGCAACCTGAGAACATATAACTCATATTTGTTACTTTTGATGTGTCAAGTGGAGTTAAATCTAATGATGTTAGACCACTGCAA
>CAYQLL010000012.1:0-13772 GCA_964418405.1 uncultured Christensenella sp.
TACAGAATTGGAAGAAGAAGCTGTCGTAAAAGCTGGTTCCGTGGTGACAGTTAATATAGAGCTTTCGGATAATCTCGGAATTACTTTCGATAAAAAAATCAAAACTTCGGACATATTATTCGACAATTGTTCCGATGTTACGGTAAAATCAGTTCAGTTTGTGGACGATTTGACTATAAAGATAACCGCTGAAGAAAAGACTGACTATGGTGAGTATTTCATTGTAGTCAGCAAAAAAGGCAATTCAACAGGAGAGTTTGTTAGCTTCTATTGGTATTTAACACCCAAAACAGAAGTAAAGGGATTGATTTCCTCCGTAGAAACTGTAAGTTATAACGATAAATCGTTTAATGTCGAGCTTACCGCTCAAAACTTTACTTTTGACGAAAATATAGCGACGAGTGACATTTATTTCGAAGGAGTTTTTGTAGATAAGACGGTTTCTAGCCTTACGAGAGTAGATAATACAAAGATTGCGTTGACAGTAGAGGGGAAAAATGTTGTCGACAGATGCGATTTGGGTAATTCTGGATTTATTTATGTCGACGGAACGAGCCAGTACAACATGTCTGGGGAAAAAGATTTGAGTGTGGAAATAGGAGTGGAAATACCATCTGTGGACCTTGTAAGTTATGAAATAGGAGATGGGGTTATCACTTATTACGTCGAGACAAAGTATTGCGAATTTTTGTCAACTTTCGATTTTGCAACAGTTGACACAATAATTGCTTATGACACAGGGACACGCACTCTTAACGACGAAGAAAAAAATAAGTTTGACGCATTCAGTGCATTTGGAATAGACGAGGAACAGTCTGAAGTTACTTCACCAACCACAGCAAAAGTAGTGGTGAATTTACAAGGCTATTCCATAAATGAAATGAAGAATATTTTGGATTACAGTTACATTAAGTTTAGCACTGCTAACACTTCAATAAAAGACGATGCGGCTGACTTGTATTTTTCCACACCTATGGCGATAGACAATCCGAACTTTGAAATCGAATACGTATCTATTTCCGAATCAAAAACTAATGAAGGCTATTATGCAGTTAATATGAGATTGAACGTGCTTGATGGAAAATTTGGCAGTGATACGTCATTGGTGACGGCATACTTCCAAGGGGAATCAGGCGTGAAAATTTTGAAAATGACTGAAGAATACATGGATGTTTGTTTGGTAGCTCAAGCCGAGTATTCCGACGGTGATATAGATATCGAGGGTAGTTTAATAATAAGCAATGTTATTAACGATTGGAAAGAAAAAATTACCGATACGGCTTATGTCAGTCTTTGCACTAGCAATGTGTATATTTCTGAGATAAAAGATTTTGGGATAACTAACGCTTCATCTACCACAGTAGGTTATGGTTGCAATGTTTCGAGAAAATTGACTATGTTTGCTCCTGAAGGTGAAGAAGTTGTGGAAGATTTGCTCGATGTGGCAAGTGAACCTTCTGTGTGGGAAAAGGTAAAAACCTATTTCACCGATGTTGCTTTGCCAACGGTAGAAGCTAAACTTGATGGACTCAACTCCTTTATAAAAACCAATGTGGGATATGGCGAAATAGTTAAGAGTTTGGTAAGTATTGTAGCGAAAAAACTTGCCGAAATCAGTGGAGAAGAGAGCATAATCAATCTTGTTTACGATTTGACGTCCGATGTAACTTATAGATTGGATAAAATTCAACAGACACTCGACGAAATAAATCAAAAAGTTGACAATCTGCAAAAGACCCTAGACAATATGATTAGGACGCAAGAAATAGAAACTACTTTGGATTCTCTTAAAGAGTATTTGATTGTTCTTAACGATTTGAATTGTCTCAGCTCTGGGGGAAGTGACCTTTCTTCTACTTGGAAAAAACTTCTTGCAAAAGAAGCCGAATGTGATACAAAGGAAGAGTTGTTGACATTAAGGAATGGAGAAGAGTACAAAGAACTGGTTAAGCATTTTGTTAGTTGTGTGCAGACTAGCAATATAGAACGAGAGTTAAACAAATTGTTTTATTATATTATGGGAGATTCTTCGATAACAGCGATACGCTCAATTTCGGTCACATTGACAAAGTATATTCCATATGTCTACAATTGGAACTACGAAGCCTTTGCTTTGAGAGAAAGTATATGGATGAAAACGATTTCGACCATTTCTGTATCCAGTAAGATGTTGCTTTATTATTACAAATTAAATAGTCAAACAGATAGTATCAATGTACTTTCAGAGAAGACTGAAAAGATAATTGACACATTCTATTCCGATGATGAGTCTTCTTATCCGAGGGGTATCCTTGCAGATTTGGACAGAGAACAGTTTATTTGTGAGAAAGGCGTGGTAAAGAGTTATGTAAACAATGAATATTTTTCAACTACATTAAAAAGATTCTCCGCTACGGGCGTTGACCAGAAGGAAATCGCCAAAGACTGTTATAAAGAACCGAAATATATAAACGGTTGTTTGACAGATGGAGCATTCACCGAAGAGGAGTTTAAGACAATGGAATCTAGAGCCAAAGCTATGGGATATATCGGAATTTTGGACGAACTTCAAAAAGGCGATGTGTTCAAAGCCGAAAACGGAACATTCACGAATTCTTCGACGAAAAATTTTATAACCAGAACAGATTATAATAACAATGGTGTGGAAAATTTGAGCGACGTAGAAAAACAAAATATCAGAGCAAAAGTCGGATTCTTTGTGTGTTCAACTGACCGTAGAAGTCGTTGGCGTTCACCGAAATATACTCCATTCCAACCCGAAAGAGAATATTTGGCAAACATTATGTATAGCGGTGGCGAGACAGAAGATGTGTACATGAAGAAAACGCGTATAGCCTATCTTGAGTGGAAAACCCGTGGAGATAACTATTGGCGCACAATCAATTGCGATACAGTGTATGCTTTCGTCCCAGCATGGGAACAATAGTCAGAAATGTTTGAAAAAAAACAAAAGTGATGATATATTATAATTCACGAAATTCGTAATAATGAACAATTTTTAGTTAAACCACAAGCGATGCTTGTGGTTTACATTTATTTTGTTAGTTTCAAATGGTGTATTTATCCCAACAGATATTTGCAGAACATATTATGATGAATTTAATCACAAAAATTATTTGAGTAATAGATATTGAAATTACTCATTTTATGTGTTAAAATACAAAAAAGAGAATAAAATATGGAAGTAAATTATAACGATAGATTAATAGAGATGCAAAAAAGATTGTCAAAATATGACAAGCTTAAAGGGAAATTAAAAGTTAGGGCAGGAAAGTATTTTAGCAAGAATATATTCAATGATTATTTTTTGCCAGATAATTTTAACTTTGATGCACTAACTGAAGATTACTTTCGTTCGCCAACTCGCCAAGAAATCGCAATGCCTTTTTCGAATAAACAATTTGACAAATTTATCCATATGAAAAAGAAAATGATAGGCGACCCAATTATGCTAAAACATAAGGGGCATCTAATTCACGGCGGATATTTTATTGGTGCAGAAAATGGCAAAAAGGTTTTGTTTGCGTTTTCGATAATAACTGATGCTGGGACAAATATAGCAAACTATCCTAACCTTGAAAAGTATAAGTTTTCAATAAAACTTGAAATGCTTGTTTGCGGTAAGTCACCTTTAATGCTTTTGCGCTTTGACTCAATTGGTGCTCATCCAAACCTTATAAAAGACGGGAAAGTTGCACAAAACTCGTCAGATGTTGAGATAATTTACACTCCACATATTCATAAAAATGACGAAATGACACAAGTACTTTGCTATGATAATCTTGACTATAACACGGCAACAAAAATCAAAGATAAAATAAATGAGATGAAATATTCACAAGACTCGCAATATTTCAAGACGGTCATCAAAGAATTTATGGAAAATTGCAATATTGATGTAAAATTAAATAAAGAAATACAATCTAATTATTTTTACGATTTTAACAATTATTTATTTGATTTTAATAATTAAAGTATTAAAAGTAGAGGGGAAAATGAATTTATTAGACGCAGTCAAAATTGTGAACACAAAATATTCAACATATCAAAGAACAACAGACCTTGTTGAAATAGAAGTACACAAAGTGCTTAATGAGAACAGTTTTTATTACATTGCACTACTAAAAGTTGGCGATGGTGTCATTTTGACCGATTTGGCGGAAAGCGCTGAAGTTTTGTGTGATGTATCAAAAGAAAGATGGGAAGAACTTTGCAAAAAACATAATGTCTGTTTTAATGACTGGCACATTGAAACGCCATTTAATTCAATGAAAGATTTAGAAAATTTTATTGCACTTTTAGACGAAGTTTCAGAAAATAACTAAAAAAAAGACATACAAACCGATATTTGTATGCCTTTTTTGTTATGTAAAACTATTTTAGTAAAATGATGATATTTTACTAACCACGAGAAGAACTTTTTTTAGCGTTTCTGCTATTTGCTCTTTTTGATGACTTTCTGTTCATATCTGAGCCTGCTTCTACGTTTGAATTTGTTTTACTTGAACAATTTCTAGCGTTTGAACAATCTCTTGTTGATTGTTTGCTAGATTTGTTTCTTCCAAACATATAGTTTTACCTCCTTTGCA
This sequence comes from uncultured Christensenella sp., assembly GCA_964418405.1. Classification (GTDB taxonomy): domain Bacteria; phylum Bacillota; class Clostridia; order Christensenellales; family UBA1242; genus UBA5893. The sequence continues at coordinate 4,590 of CAYQLL010000012.1, forward strand.
AAGCATTTTTGCTTTGACGAATGTAGTTTGTGTAGCAAGTTAAATATTATTCATTTTGTTTACATTAATTTTTTTTTGATATATAATACTTGTGAATTAGGAGGACACGATGACAGATTTAGAAATTGCAGAAAGTGTAAAACTTAAAAAAATTAAGAAAATAGCAAAAAAACTTGGCTACAAAGGCGAAATTATACAATATGGCAAATACAAGGCAAAACTTCCAATAAAATATGGCAAAAAACACGGGAAACTAATACTTGTGACAGCAATAAATCCGACAAAATTTGGAATTGGGAAAACCACTGTTTCAATTGGACTTGCTGACGCTATGAACAAAATTGGTAAAAATTGTTCGCTTGCCCTTCGTGAACCTTCGCTTGGTCCTGTGTTTGGCATTAAAGGTGGAGCAACGGGCGGGGGATATAGCCAAATTGCTCCAATGGTGGACATAAACTTGCATTTCAACGGCGATTTTCACGCAATAACAAGTGCAAACAATTTGCTATGCAGTATAATTGACAACCATATTTATCAAGGCAACCTTCTTGAACTCGACGAAAATAGAATACTTTTTCATAGGTGCTTGGATCTAAACGATAGAGCACTTAGGGAAGTGACAGTTGCACAAGGTGAGAAAAATGGTGTTGAGCGAAAAGACAATTTCACAATCACGGCAGCAAGTGAGATTATGGCAATAATGTGCCTTGCAACTGATATAGTTGACCTTAAAAGAAGATTAAAAAACATCATTGTTGGATACAATAAAAATGGCGACATTGTTAGGGCGGGCGACCTTGGTGCAGAAGATGGTATGGCAATACTTCTAAAAGATGCACTTATGCCAAACTTGGTGCAAACGCTTGGAAAAACTCCAGCACTTGTGCATTTGGGACCTTTTGCAAATATTGCCCACGGGTGTAATAGCGTAATTGCGACCAAAATGGCTTTATCGTATAGTGATTATGTAGTGACTGAGGCAGGGTTCGGAGCTGACCTTGGTGCGGAAAAGTTTTTGGATGTTAAGTGTAGAGTTGCACATGTGAAGCCTAATTGTGTTGTTTTAGTGGCAACAATTGGTGCACTTAAACTTAATGGCGGAGTTGATTACGACGAACTAAAGCAAGAAAACTTAGATGCGGTGAAAACTGGTATGGAAAATCTTTTTGCACATATAAATTCAATTTATAATGAGTTTAAGTTGCCTCTTGTTGTGACGCTAAATAAATACACTAGTGACACCGAGAATGAAATAAATCTTGTCCGAAAAGAACTTGAAAAAATAAACATTGATTGTATAGTAAACGATGTTTGGGAAAGTGGTGGTGATGGTGCGATTGAACTTGCAAAAGCGGTAACCTATGCTTGCGATATGGACAATTCGCACTTTGAATATATATATGATTTGCAAGACAGCATTGAAAAGAAAATAGAGGATATTGCAAGGCGAGTTTATGGTGCAAGTAGTGTTACATTCACTGATAAGGCAAAACAGACAATAAAAGAGTTGAATGAACAAAATTTAAGCGGACTACCTATTGTTATCGCCAAGACGCAATACAGTTTGTCGGACGACCCAAAACTTTTGAACAGACCAAAAGATTTTGTTATCAAAATCCGTGACTTAGAAGTTAAGGGTGGGGCGGAGTTTATTGTTGCACTTGCTGGGAATATGCTTCTTATGCCAGGGCTTTCAAAAGTGCCAGCATATGCCAATATGAAAATTGACGAAAACTATAAAATTGAAGGGATATTTTAATTATTAAAAAAATGTGACAAAATTTGATTTCGTCACATTTTTTGTGTTTAATAAAAGTTTATTCCTGTGGTTCTTCTTCTTTCACTTCAAGTTTAGTAAAATTGAATTTAATTGTTGCACTATTTTCTTCATTTTCTGTTAAACTATCTAAAATTTTTAGTGTGAAGTCTTTGGAAGATAAAATTTCGCCATCAAGATTAATTTCAATCAGTGTTGTTTTTGTTGTTTTTAGTTCGGTTTCTTTTTCGTCAACAACCGTGGTTAAAGTGTAGATTAAATCAACTTGCGCCACGATTTTTTCGCGATAGTTTAGAGCGGTTACATAGTCCGTTATATCAAAAGATGTATTAGAGTCGGTACTGGTTGTAAGTATTTTTGTAAGTGTGTCATAATCTTGACCAATGCTTACATTAAGTTCGATGTTTGTGATTGTTGTTTGTGTGGTGTATGTTTGCACAAGTTCAACATTTTTCAGTGTGACAAGTTCCAAATCTGGGCAAGTAAAAATTGCAACATATGTTCCAGCACTCTCTTTGTTTACTTCAAATTTATAGTCTGCTTCATATGACACTATTATATTATTTTTCATCCAAGCGATAAAAGAATAGTTATTGTTAGGGACTGCCTTTATTTCTACTTCAGTTTTTTCTTTGTAGGTACCATTTCCGTATACGGTGCCATAGTTCGCATACCAAACATTGACGTTAATATTGTATTCATTGGCATCTTCATTGCAAGCAGAAAAGAATATGCTTGAACATAAAACCAAAAGAAAAACTAAAATATAACAAATTTTTTTTCTCATAATTTCTCCAATGATACTTTAACATTTATATTATTTATTTGTCAATTAATGTTGGCATAAAAAAATAAAATATTCGAAAATAGTATTAGCAAAAACAATGCTGAGTATCATATTAATTTACGAAATATTACAAATTTTGAAGTTTTTTTGTGAGTAAAAATATTTGTCTTGCATAAAATACATTGACAAAAGAGGGAAACGATGTACGAATTTTGTGTTTGTGTGCCAAAAACGAAAATTGATATAAAAAACTTTGTGTGTGAAAAATGCACACAATTTATGCAAGAATACTATGGAGTTGTGACTCTTTTTGAAAAAGTTGAATCTTATCAAATTCTGCTTGCGATAAATGACTATGAAAAAGATAAACTTCTTTTATTTTTGCGAGATTTGGTGGATGAAGTTATTTGTTTTTATTACAAAAAAGAGTTTTTGAGCAAAAATTTAGTGATAAATATCTCGGACAAAGTCACAAAGCAAGCATTTGTTTTTTCGCTATTGTATTTTGACAGGGAAACGGATAGATATATTGTAAACAAATATCTAAACCTTGACAAAAAGTTGGATGTTGATGGCTTTTTTAACTTCAAACTATCATCGCTAAAAGAAAAATGGCGTGAACTTATTGATATCACAAGTCAAAACGAAATTTATCTGTATAGCGACGAGACTTTTACTGAACTTATCAAGTTTTTGATAGATAATTTGGAGGTTAGAAGTGATGTAATTAACATTATGAAAACAGATAATTCGTATGGGATTTTTGATTCAAATTTCAATCAAGTTGACGCCATGACCAAGTGCAAGGATAGTGAAGAAGATTTTATGGCACAAATAATCAAAATGAGCCCCAAAAATATCAATATTTATTGCAGTGACATACTTCCTAACAAACTAAAAACACTAATTTGTAAACTTTTTGAAAAAAGAGTACGTTTTTTTACAAAAACGAATTAATTATATTAGAAATAAACATTTACAAAATTGTTGTCTTTATTTTTCATGTTTGACTATTGACTTTAATATTCGTTTATATTATAATACAAATGATGATAAAAGGAGAAGTTTATGAGAAATGTTTTAAGCGACGAATATAATGTAATTTTAGACAATTTTGATAGCATTTATGACAACACAAACTTTGTTGATATTCTTACAAAAAGCAATAGCGAACTAATTGACTTATTTACATTGGACTATAAAGATTTATTCCATCAAGTAAAAGATGCCGCCGAGGACGAAGGACTTAGTAGGGGTGAGATTTCTTATTGTATTTTGAAATTGCGTAGATTGCTTGCAAATATGCAGAATAGTAAAATTTGTAGTGTGGCAGGTGGGATTAGATATTCTGAAAAAGATATATACAATCAATTTCCTAAATTTATGAGTCAAGCACCAAGTATTGTTCCAACAATCAAAACAATAAACAAAATAAGAGTTAAGGCACTCGTTGGATATGACCAAGCATTGAAGCTCAAAGATTTAAGATCGCTTCGTTCATCACTTATTAAGAGATTGCATTTAAGTGAAACGCGTGCAAATTATCTTGTTTCATTGTATAGAGAAATGCTAACAAGAAGCGAAATGAATCATTATTCGGAACTCGGTGACAAGGTTCAATAATAAAATTCAATAAAAATAGTTGACATACAAAAATTAATGTGCTACTATTGTAGCGTAAAAGTAGAAGATTTGCTTCTCACCAACCAAGTTTACTTAGGTTGTGTAAAACATTAAAATAGTGTTTTATGTAAGTGAAAGCAAATTTTTGGCTTTCACTTATTTTAATGTAGGAGGATATAACCATTTTTAAGGAACTTCAAACAAACGAACAAATTATTGCCAAGGAAGTAAGACTTATCGGGCAAAACGGAGAGCAATTGGGCATTGTACCACTTGCAAAAGCACAGAGTTTGGCATCGTCAAGCGGGCTTGATTTGGTGCTTATGTCGTCGTCCAGCAATCCATATGTTTGCAAAATTATGGACTATGGCAAATACAAGTTTGACGCAATCAAAAAAGAAAAAGAACTCAAGAAAAATCAAAAAATTGTCAATGTTAAAGAAATTCAACTTTCAATGACAATTGACACTCATGATTTGGAAGTAAAAGCAAAGCATGGACTGAGGTTTTTGTCGTCGGGCGACAAAGTTAAGGTAGTTCTTCGTATGCGCGGGCGTCAACAAGCATACACCCAAAACGCAATCGAAGTTGTGAAAAACTTTTATGAGATGCTATCAAGCATTGGAACAGTTGATAAAGAGCCAGAAGTGGTTGGAAGAAATATAATTTTGATTATATCACCAAAAAAATAGAATTATAAAGGAGAGAATTATGCCAAAATTAAAATCACACAGTGGGGCAAAAAAGAGATTCAAGGTTACAAAATCTGGAAATCTTAAATTCGCAAGAGCAAACAGAGGACATTTCCTTGCAAAGAAAGCTCAAGCAAGAAAAAGAAAATTAAGAAGGGGCGGTTATCTTTCAGGACAACAAGAAAAGAATGTTAGAAAGATGATAAGGAAATAGGAGGATTGCTATGAGAATAAAAAGATCGGTTAATGCTCTTAAAAAAAGAAGAGCGATATTGAAACAAGCCAAGGGCTACAGAGGTGCAAAATCTAAGTTGTATAGAGTTGCACGCGAAGCAGTTATGAAGAGTGGGCAATATGCATATATAGGTAGAAGACAAAAGAAAAGAAACTTCCGTTCACTTTGGATAACAAGAATCAATGCTGCTTGCAGACTTAACGACATTTCATATTCAAACTTTATGCATGGTCTTAAAGTTAACAATGTAACGCTTAACAGAAAAGTGCTTGCAGATATGGCAGTAAACGACCCACAAGGTTTTGCTTCACTTGTTGTAACAGCAAAAAAGAGTATATAAGTCTAAAAATGGTTATCAAAATTGTTTGATAACTTTTTTTATGTTTATTTGTTTTGCTTTTAAGCAAATTTAATGTATAATAAATATTATGATAACTTCGTCGAAAAATGATTTTATTAAAAAACTCAAAGAACTTAAATCTCAAAAAAATATACTTTGTCTAGACAACCCAAAACTTGTTGAAGAAGCACGAAATGCAGGTTGGCAAATTTTGCATACATTAAAGACACAAGATATTCAAAATGGTTATCCAAACGAAACAATAGTAAGTGAAAATGTTTTGAACATATTCACAAACACAAAAACAAGCCAAGGGGTTGTGGCATTTGTTTTATTTAAGCAAAATTTGTTAAAGCCACCACTTGGGAACTTTCTTGTTCTAGATAATGTGCAAGATCCGGGGAATGTTGGGACACTTATTAGAAGTGCAGTTGGTGCAAATTTTTTGGATATTTACTTAATAAATTGTGCCAGTGTAACACTAGACAAGACTATTCGAAGTACAATGGGTGCAATTTTTAAGTGCAATGTCTACGAAGTTAAAAAAGATTTTTTGGACACTTTGAAAAGTTGGAACAAGCGAATTTTTGTCACAACAATGCAGGGCAAAAATATATATGATGTCCCTTTCCCGCAAAATGTCGGGCTTATTATTGGAAATGAAGGGCATGGGGTGAGTGAAAAGTTAAAAGAAATTGCAACAGATAATATCTCACTTCCAATGCAAAACAATTTGGAAAGTTTGAACGCTGGAACAAGCGGAAGTATTATGATGTATCAAATAACATATGGAGGAAAAAATGTCAGGTCATAGTAAATGGAATAATATTAAAAGAACAAAAGAAAAAACGGATGCCCAAAGGGGTAAAATATTCACAAAAATTGGTCGTGAACTTGCGGTTATTGTAAAGCAAGGTGGAAGTGACCCAAACACCAATTCAAAACTAAAAGATGCGATTGCAAAGGCAAGATCAAACAATATGCCAAACGATTCAATTGAAAGAGCAATCAAAAAGGCAGCGGGTGAACTTGGTGGCGTGAACTACGAGGCAATAACGTATGAGGGTTATGGTGTCGGCGGAAGTGCAGTCATTGTTGAGTGTTTAACCGACAACAAAAACAGAACAGCAGGCGATGTTCGTCACGCTTTTGACAAGCACGGCGGAAGTTTGGGTTCAACAGGTTGCGTTAGTTACTTGTTTAATCAAAAAGGTCAACTAATTATCGAAAAAGATGCAAAATGCGATGTTGATATGGTTATGCTCGATGGAATTGATTGCGGTGCAGACGATGTTGTGGAATGTGACGATGTAATTGAAGTGTACACCAAGCCAAACGACTTTAATATGGTCAAAGAAGCAATGGAGCAAAAAGGTTATCAATTTTTATCAAGTGAAGTTGCACTATTGCCAGATTTGTATATAGACCTAGAAGATGCAAAGCGTGAGCAATTTCAAAAAATGCTTGATGCACTCAATGATTTGGACGATGTTCAAGAAGTTTATCATAATGTTAATGATGTGGAAGAATAGATATGAGAATACTAGGAATTGATCCCGGTTATGGAATTGTTGGCTGGGGACTTATAGATGTTGACACGAACACGAAAGTGATTGATTATGGTGTTGTTTCAACACCCAAAGAGTTGTCGCTTCCAGACAGACTTAAAGTAATTTCAAGTTCAATCCAAAGTTTGATAAAATCATATAAGCCCGATGTTATGGCAATTGAAGAACTATTTTATTTCAAAAATCAAACAACAGTCATCCCAGTTGCTGAGGCAAGGGGAGTTATACTTCTTTCGGCAAAAATGTGCGAGTTACCAATTTTTGAGTACACTCCACTTCAAATCAAACAAGCATTAACCGGTGTCGGTCGTGCGGAAAAGTCGCAAGTACAATACATGGTCAAAACAATTTTGGGACTTGAAAGTATTCCAAAGCCTGATGATGCGGCTGATGCACTGGCTGTTGCCATTTGTCACAGTCAAATAAATCCAAGACTGAATATTAATTTTGTGTAAGGTGAAAAAATGATAAATTACATTGTAGGAAAAGTTGTAGATAAAGACGAAAATGTACTCGTGGTTGAAGCAAACAATATTGGATATGAAATCCAAGTTTCTTCTCATACCATAAATGCAATAACACTTGATAGTGAAAATGTTAAAATCTTGACATATATGCAAGTTAAAGAGGACGGAATTAATTTATTCGGGTTTGTGTCAAGAGAAGAAAAAGCGATGTTTTTGAAATTGATTGAAGTTAGTGGTATTGGTCCAAAACTTGCGATTACAATTTTATCAAATATAACGATAAGTGAACTTATTGGTGCAATCATAAACCAAGATGTTAAAATGTTATGCACAATAAAAGGACTTGGGAAGAAGACGGCGGAAAGACTACTTGTTGAACTAAAAGATCAAACGATGCCAAATATTGACACTATTGCAAAAAATAATGTGAACTTTGGTGCAATAGACCAAGCAACCGAGGCCTTGGTTAGTTTGGGTGTTGGCAGAAATGAGGCATATAGACTTGCAAAAGAGTATGCGAACGAAGGTGCGACGGTTGAAGAAATAATAACAAATTGTTTAAGGGGGATGGGTAACTGATGACAGAAGATAATAGATTTATAACAAGCACAAAAAATGTTAGTGATTTGGAAATTGAGAACTCACTTCGTCCACGCACAATGGAAGACTATGTTGGGCAAGAAAAGATAAAAAACACGCTCAATGTGTATATAAAAGCGGCGAAAAATCGTGGTGACACACTTGATCATATTCTTTTGTATGGCCCACCGGGACTTGGTAAAACAACACTTTCGCATATAATTGCAAACGAAATGGGTGCCCAACTCAAAATTACATCTGGACCCGCAATTGAGCATGCCGCCGACCTTGCTGCAATTGTTACAAATCTCAATAAAGGTGATGTTTTGTTTATCGACGAAATACATAGACTAAACAAATCTGTTGAAGAAATTTTGTATCCTGCAATGGAAGATTTTGCATTAGATTTTGTTGTTGGAAAAGGTCCAAGTGCAAAAAATATGCGTCTTAAAATCCAACCTTTTACACTAATTGGAGCAACAACAAGAGCGGGAATGGTGACAGGTCCACTTCGTGATAGATTTGGTGTTATATGTAGACTGGAAATGTACACACCACAAGAACTTCAAACAATTATCAAGCGTTCAAGCAAAATTTTGGGTATAGAAATTGACGATGATGCAAGTTTGTGTCTTGCCGAGCGTAGTCGTGGCACGCCAAGACTCGCCAATAGAATTCTAAAACGTGTTCGTGACTTTGCAGAAGTTGTAGGTGAGGGTAAAATAACAAAAGAAATAGCTCAAAAGTCACTTAAACTTATGGAAATAGACGAATTTGGACTAGATTTTGTTGATAGACGCATACTTGAAAATATAATCAAAAAATTTGGTGGTGGTCCAGTTGGACTTGACACTCTTTCTGCTTCAACTGGCGAGGATAATGTCACGATTGAAGATGTTTATGAGCCGTATCTTCTTCAACTTGGCTTTATTGCAAGAACAAATCGTGGACGTGTTGCACTTCCAAAAGCCTATGAACATTTAGGTTTGCCACTTAGTGACCAAAAACGCCAAGAACTTAAAATGTATGATGTTACATTGAAAGAGTAATCTTATAATTAGTATTATCGGAAGTTTTGTCTGAAAGCGACGAAGTCATTTTCAAGCAAAACTGAT
>CAYQLL010000013.1:0-10221 GCA_964418405.1 uncultured Christensenella sp.
TTGAAGCGAGATACCTATCTGATGCAATATTCTTGCAACAATCAGTCAGTGGTGGAACAGTAGCTTTTGATGCAGCAAGTACTGATTATAAGTATGGTTATAACAACTATTACGAAAGCGACATCCGAACTAATATAAACGAATTATCTAATTGGAACTTAACGGAGTCAGATGTATCATCACTAATATCGAAGAGGAATATTACGTTGATAGGGAAAGAGAGAGCATATTATGGGAGTGGAAAATACGCGGGCGTGACGAATGACTATTTCTGGCTTTTGAGTGAAGAAGAGGTTGAGAAGTACATGGGTACAGGTACAGGTGATCATATATGGATTCCAGAAGGTAAGGCGTCTGGGGTTGAATATTGGCTGAGAGAAGCTACTAACGATGGGGTGAAGTATAGCGTGAATTATGTGATGGGAGTGGGGTATGTGATGGGAAAAAAGGCGATGGAGAAATGTAATGTTCGTGCAGCTTTCCAATTAGCCTAAACAATGACTCAAATAGCACAGAACATGAGTTAATCTAAATAAAAAAACATGCAAAGACCCCTTTCGCGGTTGCACCGCGAAAGGGGTGTTTTTAGGTCATTTTATAGAAACTTTTGTAGCAAAGGTAGCCTTCAAAGATGTCGATTTTGCTGGCGATTTCCCAAGGTGCGTGCATATTTAGTAGTGGCACGCCCGCGTCGATAACTTCCATACCATAGCCTGCCATGATATAGGCGATTGTTCCGCCACCACCTGCATCAACCTTGCCCATCTCGGTTGCTTGATAAGAAACTTTATCGTCATCTAGGATGTTTCTTAGTTTTGCAATAAACTCAGGGTTGGCGTCATTGGCGTCGTATTTCCCGCGACTGCCCGTGTACTTATTAAACGCGATTCCACGACACAAAAAGGCATCAGTTTTTTCGTTCATCGGTGTTGGATAGTTTGGGTCAAAAGCCGCCGTTACATCGCTTGATAACATTCGTGACTTATTTAGTGCACGTCGCATATCCAGTTCGTTATACTGCCCCGCAAGGTTCATAATCTCGGCAATAGAATTTTCAAAAAACTTACTACTCATTCCCGTTGCGCCTACGCTTCCAATTTCCTCTTTGTCAACAAGCATACAAATTGAAGTACACTTTGGGTTTTGTTGCTCCATAATTGCCCTAACTGACGCATAGGCACAAACTCTGTCGTCTTGCCCGTATGCCATAATCATACTCTTGTCCAAGCCAAAATCGCGTGCTTTGCCACTTGGCACAATTTCAATCTCGGCAGAGAATAAATCTTGTTCGTCAATGTTATATTGTTTTAGTATTTCGAGTATATTTGACTTAACTTTGTCTTTGTCTTTTGTGTTGACATCTGGAATACTCCCAACAAGAACGTTAAGGTCCTCGCCTTTAATGTCCAACTTTTTCTCTTTGTCTTTGCTCTCTAGATGTGGCAAAAGGTCGCTTATACCCAAAACGAAGTCGTCGTCATCTTCGCCCAAAACAAGATTGATTTTTTCGCCGTTTTTCTTGACTACCACACCGTGAAGTGCAAGCGGTAGTGCCGTCCATTGATATTTTTTTATTCCGCCGTAGTAGTGCGTGTCGAACATACAAAGCCCGTTGTTCTCGTAGATAGGCGTTGCTTTAAGGTCAAGGCGAGGGCTATCTATATGTGCGCCAATAAGGTTCATTCCCTTAATCATTGGCTCTTGCCCAATTATCATAAGTAGTATCGCTTTGCCCATATTCACGGCATACACCTTGTCCCCAGCGCAGAGTTTTTTGTTTTCACAAATTGCCTTTTCAAGATTGATGTAGCCATTTTCCTCTGCTAGTTTAGTCACAAAGTTTATGCACTCTCTTTCTGTTTTGCACATTGACAAAAAATCTTTGTATTCATCACAAAACACATTTATTTTTTCTAGTTTTTCACTATCACAAACTGTCCAAATATTTTCCATAATTTTCTCCTTTTTGTAATAATTTTACCCAAAATTAGCAAAAATTACAAACAAAAGCAATAAAAAAATCTAAAATTTAGGTTTTTTTCCAAATTTTAGATTTTTTTGTACAGTTTGTCTAATCGTCTCTTTTGGAGCGCATTAGAAAGAATAACAAAAATCTTACAAGTTGCAAAATTGAAACGAGCAGTGCCGCGATATATGTTTTTGCTGCCGCGGATAAAACTTTTTTTGCGCCTTTAACTTCCATTTCATCAACACAACCAGTTGACACAAGTAGTGCAAGTGCCCTTTTTGACGCATCAAGTTCAACAGGCAGTGTGATAAGTGAGAAAAGCATACTTACGCCAAAAAATGCAATTCCCGTCCACAAGAACGCATTGCCAAGCACTCCGCCGACATATGCCACATCTAGTACTATCCCCATAAGTACAAGTGGCCAAACAAAGTACGACATAAAGTTGCTTGCATAGGCGAGTGCCGTTCTAATTTTCATTGGCTTGTAGTCTTGAGCATATTGAATTGCGTGTCCTGTTTCGTGCGCAGCAACACCCAAAGCGGAGATTGATGTTGAGTCATATACTTTTGCCGACAAAGTTATGATATTTGTCTTTGGGTTGAAATTGTCAACGAGTTCACTATCATTACTTTTTTGGATAGTCACATCACAAATGCCTTGTGCTTGAAGTATTCTTCTCACACATTCCGCCCCAGTTATATTTTGACTTGAAAGCACTTTTTCATATGTTGAAAAAGTTGTGTTGACTTTTGCACTAACAATTGTTGCGTAAATTATCCCGGGAATCAAAATTAATCCCATCAAAGTGTACTCCAAATATTCTGGCGAAAATAATATCCACATAAATTAAATCTCCTTTAATAAAAGTTATATTTTTTGACAAGCATTGTCCAACCAACCAAACTTCTAAGAAAAGATGCAACATATGTTAGTTTTGCACTAGATAGCACTTTTTTGGCATATTTTATGCTCTGTTCGTCAAAATCTGCATATTTTTTTAGCAAGTTGATTGCATTTTGCGACGCTTCTTTTTCAATTTTAATTGTACTAAGTTTTGCCATAAGTCCAATCAAAAAACTAATAACTGCCGCAAGAACAAAACTTATTGTAAACCAAAAATCAACAAAAAGCAAAACAATTCCAATAACAAATAACGGCATTGTGAATTTTGTGATGGTTTTGGATAGCATAATATTTCGATTAAATTTTTTCATTTTCGTTGGTGTGTCGCGATACTGTATTGCGTGTCCAAGTTCGTGTCCTGCCACGGCAAACGCAGAAATACTCGCCGAGTCATACACGTCATCACTTAGATGTATTGCCCCATTTGAGTAGTAGTCTGACAAAAATCCCTGCACCCTTTCAACTTTAATTTTTCCGCCAAACTCTTGGTTTGATACAAGGCTCGCAAACTCATATGTTTTCAAAAAACTTGCGTAAGTGTTTTTGTACTTGTTAAAAATTGTCACTAAGTTTTCTCCGGCATAGTTGACTATCGCCAAACTAACCAAGTTAAAAATGACAAAAACACCAATTAAGCAATATATAACAATATTTGTGTTCATATATAATATATTGAAAAAAAATTGCGAAAATGTCAAATAAAATAAGCAATTTTCAAAATTTACTTTACATAAAGGAAAAAAAATATTAAAATGTATTTGTTTTGGGGTATCGCCAAGTGGTAAGGCATTGGACTCTGACTCCAACATCCGTAGGTTCAAATCCTACTACCCCAGCCAAAAGATAGTGCACCTTTTTTGGTTGCGTTATTTTTTATTTATCAATCTCGCTTAAATCAATTTTGTATATTGTATCCTTTATTTCGTCTTTTTTGAAATACATAATCATATATATTGGAAGATATATTTTTTTGTCTTCGATTTCAACATTATTATTTGACAAAATATACGCTTTTTTACAGTCATAATCGCTTAAAAGTAAATTATCTAGCGCATTGTGTCTTTTATAATTTTTGCCAGATTTTACTTCAATAGGCACAACATTGCCCTTATTTTCTATCAAAAAATCTATTTCTCCAAGTTTATTATTTTTGTAGTAGTATAAATCAAAGTCTTTTGATTGTAACTCTTGGGCAACTGCGTTTTCATAAATTGAACCAAAGTTAATATCCTTATCTTTGTTCAAAATTTTAATTTGAAAGTCAGTTTTTACAACCCTTTTTTGTTCATTTTGTCCGTTTTTACAACTATATTTTGCCAAATTTATCCGTTTTTACAACCTTTTAAGTGCCAATTTTACCGTTTTTATAACTCTTTTTTTGTTTATTCTATCCGCTTACATAACCCAAATTTAACACTTCGCCACCTTGCCTTACAACCTACTGTGCACAACTATTGAAAGTTAAATAGCCACATACTTTGTTGCACACAACAGCCCAAAACATCAAAAATAACAACCTTAAATTATTGTGCCTTTACCGCATAACAATCAAAATTGTTTTGTATTTGTTGCATTTTACCTTGTTAAGTATTTTTTTATTCAAATCACTTGACAAAACTTTATTTTAATGTTACTATACCATCGCTAACCAAATATGCGAGTATGGCGGAATGGTAGACGCGCTTGTTTAAGGGGCAAGTGGGAAACCGTATGAGTTCAAGTCTCGTTACTCGCACCAAAACCCGTATAAATAAAGGGATGTAGCGTTTTCGCTATGTTCCTTTTTTCTTGCAAAGTTGCATTTTTTATACTAAAATTTATACTAAAAATTGCAAGAATTTTTGCAAATTTTGGGCATACAAAAATATGCTCAATGCCTTATAAACAAAGGGAAAGAGCATACTCAAATTTTATACTAATTTTTATACTAATTTTTGCAACATTTTTTGCAAATTTTACTACTTTTTGCAGTGTTTTTTGATCACTGTGACCAAAAAATTGCAGTTTTTGACAGTTCAAATTTTTGGCAAGAGTAGACGAAAAAATTCACAAGGACAAAAGAAAAAATTTTGTATGTTGATTTTTTTTATTTTGAGTGATATACTAAAAATGGAAATTGGGGGAACTATGAAATTAACAAAAGAACAAATTAAAAAGTTTATAAACGAATATGGCAATGATGATTTGTACTATCGTCATCACTATGAAGGAAAAAACAATGAAATAATTGTTGTGCATTTTATTCCACATATTGGAAAGTTTATGTCCGAACAATTCTTTGATGAGACAATTAAAGAACTTGAAAAGAAAAATAAAATAGAAGAATGTTTGAAAACACTAATAATAACAAATCGTGGTGCAAGAATTGTAAGCAATGATGCGTGGGATAGAACACTTGAGAAAAGTTATCACAAATTTTTGCAAGATTTATATGACGATAATCAAATAGAAATGTAAAAGTGTATAAAAAAACTGAGTTACAAAAACATTGGCTCAGTTTTTTTATATTTACGACTTCAATTTTTCAATACATTCTTGACTTGCAACAACAATGATATGGCAGTTTTCTGGGAAAACATATTCGGCACTCGGAGATACGATAAGTTCTTCGCCAATTTTTATACCTATAATATTGACGCCATATTTTTTGCGAATGTTAATTTCACCAATTGTTTTGCCCACCCATTTTTTTGTGATGGGAAGTTCATATATTGCATATTTTTCAGTGAGTTCAATATAGTCAAAAACATTTTTTGTGCTATATTTCACCGCTAATCTTTCGGCGATATCACGCTCAGGGTAAATTACTTCATTCGCCCCAATTTTTGTGAGTAGGTCGGCTTGAATATCTTGATTTGCTTTTGACACGATATATTTTGCCCCTTGTTCTTTGAGAAGTGCGGTTATAATCATTGAACTTTCAAAGTTGTCGCTTATCGCAACAATACACATATCAAAATTTTCAACCCCCAAAGATTTTAGCACAAGTTCGTTTGTGCAATCTCCAATTTTGGCATCTTGGAAAAGATATGAATATTGATTGACGCGTTCTTCATTGCTGTCAATAATCATAACCTCGTTGCCAAGTTCCAATAAAAGTTTGGACAAATGCCTTCCAAATTTTCCCATTCCAATAACTAAAATTGATTTCATATTTTTTCTCCTTTTTTAACCAATTAAAATATCTGCATTAGGTTTTTTTGTTGGTGCGATTGTTTGCTTTTTGTTTAACATCATCACCATACTAAACCCACCAATTCTTCCAATAAACATAAGCATTATTAGCACTATTTTTGCTATGACAGAAAAGTTTGCTGTTGTTCCCATCGCTATTCCTACTGTTGCAATGGCAGAAACCACTTCATATAAGCATTCCACAAACCCAATTCCACTTTTTTCCACCGACGGCAAAATAATCATCATAGAAATTAATATCAAAAGTAAGTATGTGTTAAAAATTGCACTTGCTTGTTTTATTAGAGAATCGTCAAATTTTCGTCTTTTTGTTTCAACGCTTTTATTCTTTTTTGCCATTGCAAAAGTATTTAATAGAAGTATTGAAAATGTAGTTGTTTTGACTCCGCCTGCCGTACTTGACGGGCTTCCACCGACAAACATCAAAAAGACAGAAATAACAGCAGTTGCCCCACTAAGCGTGTTTTGGGCAATAGAATTGACCCCCGCCGTTCTGCATGTTACCGACTGGAATAAAGCATTGACAATTTTGTCGCCAAAACTTAAGTTTGCCATAACATTGTTATATTCGCACGTAAAAGTTACAACCGCCCCTACCAATATAAGCGAAAGTGAAGTTACAAGCACTATTTTGCTATGCAAACTATAATTTTTGAATCTAAACTTGTGTTTTGCAATATCTTTCCACACAACAAACCCAAGTCCGCCACAAATTACCAACAGCATAATTGTGATAAGCACAAGTTTGTCGCTGGCAAAAGTTGTAAGAGAGCTATATTCTGAAAATCTACCCATAAGGTCAAACCCGGCATTGCAAAAAGCGGAGATTGAATGGAAAATGGAATAGTATATTCCTTCCCACGTCCCAAACATTGGAATAAACCTAATAGAAAGCAAAATTGCTCCGATTAATTCAATCGCAAAAGTAATTTTGAAAATAACAAATAACAAGTTTACTGCCTCGCTTAGGTTGATTGAGCCGGTTGTTTGCATAAGAGATTTGCGTTTATAAAAAGATACCTTTTTCCCAAGTATAATTGAAATTATCGCAATAAAAGTCATAAGTCCAAGTCCGCCAACTTGAATTAAAAGCAATATGACTATTTGCCCAAAAAGTGAAAAATGTGTGAATGTGTCAAAAACAATAAGTCCCGTCACACATGTTGCACTTGTGGATGTGAAAAGAGCATCCAAAAAACTTGTCCACTGGTTTGCTTTGCTTGAAACAGGTAAACATAGTAAAATCGTGCCAATAAGTATAACAGCTAAAAATCCTAGTGCAAATATTTGGATATAATTCAATTTATTTTTCTTGTTATGTATTTGTGTTTTCATATTAAAACTTACATATTGTAACACAAAAGAATAAATTTTGCAAAAATTTTATGTATAAACACTATTTTTTATCAAAATCAAGTAAAAAATGAGTATGTAAAAGTAAGTTTTAACTAAATGAAACAAAATTTTCAAATTTTTGTGCAAAAAATGTGTTGACAAAGTGCCGGTTATAAGTTATATTAATATAGCGTTTGAAAAATCGTGTTTGGCGATGTAGCTCAGTTGGCTAGAGCGTGCGGTTCATACCCGTAAGGTCAGTGGTTCGAATCTACTCATCGCCACCAATAAAATCTTTCGCCAAATATGTAAGTATGGTCCCATGGTCAATCGGTTAAGACATCGCCCTTTCACGGCGGAGTGAGCAGTTCGATTCTGCTTGGGATCACCAAAGAAATAGTCCTAGATTATTCTAGGGCTTTTTATTTTATAAATTGCGATTTTTACATATATAAAGAAGTTGACAAATAAATGCAAAGATGTAAATATATTTGTAATGGATAAAAGTAGGGAAATAAAAAATAAAAGAATATTGATTTTTATATGTGTGCTTTTGACAATTATTGCGATTGGTCTTTTTTATGTATACTTTATATTCCAACATCGCTATAAGGGAAGGAATATAGATAACCCTTGGTACATTAGTTCTCAATTTAGACTAGAAAACATAAAAACTGTACAAAAGGACAAAGACAAAGATTTTGTCATATTAAATCTTGCGGACTTGCAAACTCAGGACGTTGAAAGTCCACGAGTAAAAAGAATTATAGAAAGTGAAGTTGATTATCTAATAAAAAAGACAAATCCAAATTTAATTACTCTAACTGGTGACCAAGTTTGGAGTAATCATAACTTGCTTAGCACAATATGGTTAATCAATATGCTTGATGGTTACAAAATCCCATATGCTCCGATTTTGGGAAATCATGATTATGGCAATACAAAAAATTCGTCAAATGCTGACCAAAACTATTGCTGTGACTTGTATGAAAAAGGAAAGTATAGTTTGTTTAGTCGAGGGCCATCAAATCTTGGCACACTTGGTAATTATGTAATAAATGTAATGGAAGGCACAAAAATTTATAAAACAATATATATGCTTGATGCGGGATATGAAGATAAAATTACTGACAATCAAATCGCTTGGGTTAAATGGAATGCGGATGGTATAAAAAGTATAAATGGTGGAGAGTATACAAGTGCAATGTGCTTTATGCATAAACCATTGCCGGAATACAAAGAAGCATATGAAAAATATATAAATGGTAATGACGATGTTACATCATTAGGCGAAGTGTATGTAAAATATTCACTTTCGGGAACAATTCAAAATGGATTTTTTGATATTGCAAAACAATGTAATATTGTTGACATTGTTTGCGGACATCAACACGGGAATAATTTTACACTAAATTATGAGGGCGTTAGACTGACTTTTGCTCTAAAAACAGGACAACTTGGTGGATATTACAATGATGGAATAGCGAATCTTAATGGGGCAACATATTTCTCGATGGGAAGCGATGTTAATATACACAATATCTATGTTAAACCAAATAAATTTTTTATAACCAATGAAGGGAACACTTTTAATGACTAAGATAAAAGGTCGGTTAAACCTTGATTATATATTTTGCTAAAACGAGCATAGAAAAAACCAGCCAAGGACTGATTCTCATTTTCTGGTTGTGCGTATATCTGAGAAAAAAGACCAGACTATGCTGGTCCTTTTTCTCATTTAAGGCAAGTGACTTATTATACATATATCTGAGAAAAAAGACCAGACTGTGCTGGTCCTTTTTCTCATTTTATGGTTAGCGACGCTAACCATATTGACAAACATCGGTACGTTTTGTCGTGTTTTCTTTATGCAATATATGATAATGGTTATCACTAGTTGAGAGCGTTTTTGCGGTGGACTTTGAACTTAATTTAGTTTCAAAACGCAAACTTGCTCCATTTTTGTTTATTAGTGTTGCAAATAACTTATGACTTTGTATTGTAGCGAAGATTTTCTTAAAGTCAACCAAACTACAAATAATTACAATTGACTCAATTCCATCTTCTAATGCATTGGCATATGCCATAACCATTATGTCATATATCGCAAGTAATATATTTGGTAAAAGATACATTACTTTTATTTTGTTGAAGTTTTTGTTGTAAAGTGCAAGTGTGCACCAAGAGTATGTCAAAATAGGAATTAAATCATAAACTGTGTTAAAGTTTACTAACCCAAGTGTGACAAATGCTATAATGAACAAAAATCCCAACATCTTGCTTGGCTCAACATTCTTTTTTTCATAAAGATAAAAAATCAAACTTTGCAAACAAGACAAAAACACAATAAGACCAGTACCGATTGAATTAACGAATACAAAAGTTAATCCATATGCTACTTCGCCCACTAAACCTAAAAACAAAAATGTTTTTTTGGTTTTTACCGTATAGGACAAACATAGCATCAATGTCGCAGTCAATCCAAATACTTGGGCGAGAACCTCGCTGACGGAAGACATTTACTAGAATCCTTTTATGTTATCACCACAAATTATTGACCTTACTATCATAGATAAGTAAACTTGTCTTTTATTAAGCATTGCCTTTGCTTTTATAGACAAAACTTCACATTTTAGTAAGAATTCGTGATTTAGATTTCTTGCAAAATGCAAGATGTACCGGAACTTGTGATATTATTTTGACCACAATAGAAGTGTTAAAATTTATCTACCCGTTAACTAGTGAAACGGACGTTTTTTGCAACACCCACTTCTTTATGGCTTTGTAAATTGTCCCAAAAATAATATAAATCTATG
>CAYQLL010000013.1:10231-13305 GCA_964418405.1 uncultured Christensenella sp.
CTATGTCCGATAACATTGTTATTATACACCACCATTAAAAAAATTGCAAGTGGCGTTCTATTTATTTTACGTATTTGGCGGCAAAGATGTTAGAAAATTGTCAAATTTTTATGTAAAGTTTTTAGATAAATATGTAATACATAAAGAAAATTATAGACATTTTTGTGCGGATAATATATACTATAATGCAAGAAAAATGGTCGGGCTATGCCCATCGAAACAGGACAAAATAAAAAATGGAAGATATACAAAACTTATACAATTTTGATGCGATAGTAATTGGTGCAGGTCACGCAGGGTGCGAGGCCAGTTTGGCACTTGCCAAAATGGGTAAAAAAACACTGCTACTCACAATTAATCTGGATGCAATAGGATTTTTGCCTTGTAATCCAAGTATTGGTGGAACGGCAAAAGGTCACCTTGTTTGCGAAATTGATGCGCTTGGTGGCGAAATGGGTGTAAACACCGATAAAAGCTTACTTCAACTAAGAATGCTCAACCTTGGCAAAGGCCCTGCAGTATATTCTCTTAGAGCCCAAGTTGATAAACAACTATATCACAACAATATGAAAAAGACACTTGAACAAAACGAAAATATTTTTATAAAACAAGCAGAAGCGAAAAGTTTAATTGTAGAGAATAACAAGGTGTGTGGTATACAAACTGCCCAAGGTGAAACTTATTATGCTAATGTAGTCATCGTTTGCACGGGTGTGTACCTTAAAAGCAAGATTATAATCGGCGAATACAGTAAAGAAAGTGGACCAAATGGTTTTTTGCGTGCAGAAAGTTTTACACAAAGTTTAATAGATAACGGTATCACAATTCGCCGTTTCAAGACCGGGACTCCCGCAAGAATGAATGGCAGAACAATAGACTATTCAAAACTTGTGGAGCAAAAAGGCGATGAAAATATCCAATCTTTTAGTTTTCTAACAAAACATCAACCACAAAACATTTGCAGTTGCTATTTGACTTACACAAATCAAAACACTCACGATGTGATTCGGGCTAACTTATCTCGCGCGCCAATGTATAGTGGTATAATCAAAGGTATTGGGCCAAGATATTGTCCAAGCATTGAAGATAAAATTGTTCGCTTTGCCGACAAAACCCGTCATCAAATATTTTTGGAGCCAGAAGGACTTTACACAAATGAAGTTTATGTGCAAGGCGTGTCAACATCACTTCCGGTTGATGTTCAAAAACAAATGTACAAAACAATTGAAGGGCTAGAAAACGCCCAAATTATGCGTGACGCCTATGCAATTGAATATGACTTAATTGATAGTCTTGAACTTAAACCAAGTTTGGAGCATAAAAAAATCGCAGGGTTGTTTTTTGCGGGGCAAGTCAATGGAACAAGTGGTTACGAAGAGGCGGCAGCACAAGGACTTATTGCTGGTATAAACGCCAAAAACCACCTTGAAAACCGCGAGCCACTTATCCTTAAAAGAAATGAAGCATATATTGGTGTGCTTATTGATGACCTTGTAACTAAAGGTACCAACGAACCATACAGAATGATGACATCTCGTGCCGAATATAGACTTCATTTGCGCCAAGATAACGCCGATGTTAGATTAACAAAAATTGGACGAGAGCAAGGACTTGTGACGGACGAGCGTTGGGAAGTTTTTACAAAAAAACAAGAAAACGTGAAAAAAATATACGAACTTTTGCAAACAAAATATAAAGTTGATGAAATAAAAGACTTGTACGAGCAAAATGGCGAAAGCGTGCCAACAACATCTCAAACAATCTACAAAATGATAAAACGTTCAAATATTGATATTTTTAAGGTAAACAACATTTTCCATATTTTTGATGAGTTTGATTATAGAGAACTTGACTATGTTAATACCGAAGTGAAATTTGAAGGGTATCTAAATCAAGAAGAAGAAGATATCAAAAAATTCAAAGAACAAGAAGACTTGACAATCCCAAAAGATATTGAATATTCTGCCCTTAAAGGACTAAGACTTGAAGCAAGACAAAAACTTGACAAAATTAGACCGCTTAGCATTGGACAGGCATCGCGCATTTCTGGCGTTTCTCCTGCTGATGTTACAATATTAATCATGTGTATAAAAAATAACAAAATTAATTAAAAAAAATACAAAAAACAAATAAAAAGTGCAAAAAATTGATTTTTTTGCACTTTTTTGACTATTTTTCAAATTCGTTACTATTATCAAATTCTATTGTTTGAGCATTGTTTTTTGCATTTTTTTGTTTTTGCAAGAAGTTTTTATATCTTATAGCTAAATCTTTATCATCATAATTAAAAAGTTGTTCTCGTAGTGTAGAAAATGGTATATTGCATTTTTTGTACATCGCAAATATCCTTTCAATATCACCACTTGTTGTATTCCAAAAAGGGAAATTATGAATAAATGTATATTGTGCTAAAACAGACATATCTTTTAGCCTTGGTACAATAAACTTGTTAAACATTTGTTTAATCTCATTGTCGCAATAAACGGTAATAATGGCATAAAATTTTAGGAAGAAAAACCAATATTGGAAGCTTAGTGATCCATCTACTGTATTAATTGGGGATTGCTTTAATTGTTTTAGTTCTGATTGAAGCCAATTTTTGACTTTTGCATTGAGGTCTGATTTGTTGTATATAAGGTTATACATAGATTCCGAATAATCTTTTTTTTCTAATTCTTCATCCTTTTTAATCAAAGATAAAATAGTTTCGGTATAATGTTTTGAACTTTTTGTTTTTGTTTTTTTATTAAGATATTTAAATAACGATTTACAAAATTGCAAAGATGTGTCACGTGCATCTTTCTCGATGTAGCATGTAAAATATATGTCATAAGGATCAATGTTCATTTTTCTACAATCAAGCATATTAATATTTCCGTCACAATAAACAACGGGCATTACTGCTTCATAATTTCCATCAATTTGAAGTTTATTGTTTGAGATTTGTTGAATATGTCTCGTTTCGTGGAATATTGTTTTTGTAAGGCTATATATTGCTCTAAAATTTAGTAATTTATCACTTATTTCAATTTTATTATCGCAACACACCCCAAAGTTGCCGTCTTCTAGTTTAG
>CAYQLL010000014.1:0-12587 GCA_964418405.1 uncultured Christensenella sp.
GCATAAATGATAATGTTATAAATTTTTAAGTGATTTAAAATTTTCATATAAATAAAAAATCGAAGCCATTTCCATAGTTTCGATTTAGTTTTGTCATGGTGCGGATGACAGGATTTGAACCTGCAAGGAGTACCACTAGAACCTGAATCTAGCGCGTCTACCAATTTCGCCACATCCGCAAATAAAAGTGGCAAAAATATGCCTAAAACAAAAGTAGTTTACACCAAAAATGGAGAAATTGCAAGAAAAGTTGAAATTTTTTTGCAAAAGTTGATAATATATTTTTAATTTTGTGAATAAATATGTTAATATATAGAGTATGAAAAAGATTTTAACGATACTTATTTGTTTTTGTATGTTTTTGTTGTGTGGGTGTAGTGTGCCAACGCAGTATACAGTTGAGCAAAATGAAAGTGGAGAAGTGACGCAAAGTATTTATGTGCCTTTTTCTGTTGATGAATTGGTTAGTTATGGCATTGATAGTGAAACGGCTATGGAGATTGCCTATGATGTCAAAAATAGATTAGATACAAAATTTTTGAACAGATATACAAATTTTATAACTAAGTTGGAGATAGACGATGGTTTAACGGAGATGGAAAAACAAGTTCTCAAGGCATATTGTCCAAGTGAAAGTGATATGGAGGGTAAAGGTGCGCTTTTTGTGACATCTGCAACTGCGGGGATAACCTATGAATTCAAATTCAAAAATGTTCTTGCCTATTATTATTTTAACTCATCATACAAATACAATGAATTGCTTGAAAAATTGAACGAAGATGACACAAAAATTGTTCATAATTTTTTGACGACTGATAATGTTAGTACAGGTACTACGATATATTCTTCTGAGTACGAAGGTTATACCACACTCGCCCAGTACATTAACTCCATAGCAAAACAAATTTTGCAAGATAAAATTGGGTCTAATACAACATTGACCGATGAGCAAAAAAACAAGATTTATGACGAAGTCCCACCAAAAGATTTTTTGTACCGCTATGGCACGCCATATAAAAGACTGCATAGTAATGCGGATACAATAAGACTTGTTAATGGAATATATTATCACGAATGGACAGTTGATTTAGACAACCCAACACGAGAGATTGCCACTTGGCGAACTTATGCAAATCAAAGTGTGTGGTATGCTCTAGCCCTTGGTGTGTCGTTTGTTTTGGTTGCTGTTTTAATGCTTGCATTTAGAAAAGATAAAAAGGTGGCATAAATGGACTATAAGACAATAAACCTAAAAGAAAATATGCCCTCGGTAGAGCAAGCACTTGCGATATTTGAAATAGAGATTGAAAAAAGTAAACTGGAAGGTGTAAAAGCACTAAAAGTACTACATGGCTATGGCTCGCACGGGATAGGTGGGGATATTTGCAAAGAACTTCGAATATTGTGTTTTATACTAAAAAAACAAAAGAAAATAAAAGACTATCTTTTGGGAAACGAATGGGATATGTCGTGCGAAAAATGTATTAGGCTTTTAACAAATTTGAAAGATTGCTATAACGACGAAGACCTAAATCACGCAAACCCGGGCATAACAATTGTTGTTTTGTAACAAATTATTAAAAGTTGTTCATATATATTCTTGGAGTATATATGGGCAATTTTTTTAATATAGACAACTCGTCGCAAGTTGACAGCGATTGCAAGTTGTCTGGCAATATTACGATTGGGAAAAACTGTAAAATATTGAATTCAAGACTGGAAAATGTTGAAATGGGCGACAATGTTACAATTGTGGATAGTTCGCTTTGTGGGGCAAAAATACATAATAACGTAAGCATTGGGCCATATGCAAGAATTCGTCCCAACACAATAATTTTTGACGATGTTAAAATTGGGAACTTTTGCGAAATAAAGAATAGCATAGTGGGCAAACGGTCAAAAATTCCACACCTAAGTTACGTTGGCGACGCTGAAATTGGGGAAGATTGCAACATTGGTTGTGGTGTGATTTTTTGTAATTACGACGGCAAGAACAAAACAAAAAGCATTGTTGGCGATAGGGTTTTCATTGGAAGTAACTGTAATATAATATCGCCAGTAATTTTGGAAGACGAAACTTTTATTGCAGCAGGAACAACTGTTACAGACAATGTGGCAAAAGGCGAGTTTTGTATTGGCAGAAGTTATAACGAAATAAAACACGGCGTGCTAAATATGTACTTACAAAACTTTTCAAGCCCGCTAAAATATTTTGGAACGGACGGTATCCGTGGGGTTTTTGGCGAAAACTTGACGCTCGAATTATGCCAAAAAGTTGGTTATTCACTTTCAAAAATGACCAAAAATGCAAAAGTACTAATTGGACGGGACACAAGAGAAAGTGGCGAAAAAATACTAAATAGCATTGCCAAAGGACTGTCAATTGACGGTGCAGAAATTTTTGACGCAGGAATAATATCCACGGCTGGCGTGGCCTTTTTGACAAGATTTTTTGAGTTTGATTATGGCGTGATGATAACCGCAAGTCACAATTCAAGCGAATACAACGGAATAAAAATTTTTAATAAAAATGGATACAAATTGAACGAAAATCAAGAAATTTTGCTTGAAAAAGGCTTAAAAATGCAAAAAACTGGCAAAAAACCAAAAATTAAGAAAGTAAGTCAAGACGCATATATAAACTTTTTGGGGCTTGTTTGTGACAAAGATTTGACGAATTTGAATATATTGTTAGATTTGTCAAATGGAGCGGTGTGTGGATATGCAAAAAATATTTTTGAAAGTTTGGGTGCTAGAACTTTTGTTGTAAATGACGGTGGCGAAATTAACAAAAATGCGAGCGTTTTGGACGAAAACATTTTTATTCAAAATATGCAAAAGTCAAATTGCGACATAGGTTTTTGTTTTGATGGGGATGCGGATAGGGTTATGTGCATAACAAAAGATAATGTTGTGCTTGACGGCGATAAGATTTTGTGGATACTTGCAAAATACAAAAAAGAAAAGTATGCAGTTGGAACAATTATGACTAACCTTGCAATGGAAAAACATTTGACAAAGATTGGCACAAGACTTATTCGCACCGATGTTGGCGACAGAAACATTGCAAAAATAATGAAATCTAAAAAATATAACATTGGTGCAGAAACAAGTGGGCATATAATAATCCGCGAACTTTCAACAACTGGCGATGGAATACTGACAGCATTATACTTATTAAAAATATACAAAGAAAATCCCGAGCTTTTTGACAGGGTGAAACAATTGAATATGTATTCAACTGTAAACTTAAGTGTTAAAACTGAAAACAAGAAAATAATCAAAAATGATAATGTGCTATGCGAAATAAAAAAGCAAGAAAAACTCTTAGGCACATCTGGGCGAATAATTGTGCGGGCAAGCGGCACTGAACCCAAAATAAGGATAACAGTTGAGTGTAAAGATACAAAAAAAGCGGAAAGTGTTGCAAATAAGATAAAAAAGACTATAGAAAACCTGTTATGAAAGACAATTTCAAGTATATCCAATCAAAAATGGATGAACTAAAATCTTGTCACAAATACAATATATATGGCAAAAGTATGTTATGCCAAGACTTGATTGCATTTCACGTGGGCAAGTTTTGTGGCAAGCAACTTTTAATCACGGGCGGAATTCACGCCCGCGAATATATCTCCACGCTACTTTGTCTTGATATTTTGCAAAACTATAATTTTAGCACTGGTTGTTACATCTTGCCACTACTCAACCCCGACGGTGTGAGACTATGCTTGGATGGGAGTGATTGGATAAATGACGAACAAACAAGAAAAATGGTGGAGCGAATAAACAACAAAAAGGACTTTTCACAATTCAAAGCAAATGCCTATGGAGTTGACCTAAACGAGAATTTTGACGCGGGTTTTAGTGAAGGAAATCTTATAAAATTTTTGCCAAGTGCAAGCGGATATGTTGGCGAAAAACCAAATAGTTATGAAAATAAATATATGCTAAAATATATCAAAAATAAAAATATTTCGGCAAGTATTTCTTACCACACTAAGGGTGAAGTTGTTTACTATGGTTTTTCAAAATTAAGCAAAAATGGACTAAAAAATGCCAAAAAACTTGCAAAAATTGTGTCAAAATCACTAAAATTCAAAAAAATTCGCTCAAAAAATAGTTTTGGCGGACTTAGCGATTATCTATCTTACAGGAAAAATATTCCAAGTGTGACGGTGGAACTTGGCAGTGACAACCTTTCGCATCCAATAAATTTTTCGCAATTAGAGACAATAAAAAAGGGGCAAATGAATATGCTACAAAATGTTATAAGTGAGTTTTGTGTATGAAAATTTGTGACCTACATAACGACTATCTAACCGAACTTAAAACCAACAAAGAAATTGAAATTTATCTAAAATCGCAAACCAACCTAAAAACTTTGTTATCTCCAATTTGGACAACAAAACTAAAAAATGTCAAAACTTTTGCAAGACAAAAAAGCGTTTTTTTGCAGTCACTAAAATTAAATTACAAAACGCAAATTTGTTTTGAAGATATGGACTTTTTTGACGGTGATTATGACTTTTTGAAAAGTATAAAACCGTTATATTGTGGACTTGTTTGGAATAATGATAACAAGTTTGGTGGTGGGGCATATGGCAAGGGAACACTTACTCAAAAAGGTAAAAATCTTGTAAAAAATTTGGAAAAGCAAAACATTTTTGTTGACACTGCACATATGAACATACAAACATTCAATGCATTTTTATCTCAAACAACAAAACCTATTTTTTGTTCGCACACAGGTTTTTGCGATGTTGTTTTTGATAAGAGAAATTTAACAAAAAGACAAATATTTGACATAGTGCAGTCAAACGGACTTATTGGACTTTACTTTGTTGGAAAGTATATAAAAAAAGGCAAGGCAACTTGTGATAGCATTGTGAAAAACATCGACTATTTTGTTCAAAATTTTGGACTTGATAATCTTGCAATCGGCACAGATTTTTTTGGCACAAGTGACCTACCTTGTGATGTTCAAAGTTATTACGACTTTTCAATAATCAAACAAAAATTGCACCAAATTGGCTACAAAACCGCCCAAATTGATGCAATTTTTCACAAAAACTATGAAAACTTTATAAAATGCTTTCAATTTTTTAGTTGATAGATATTGACTTTTTTATATAAACAAATCTATAAAATTTGATAATGATAGAAGTATGTCTAACAATTATTACTAATCAACAAAAAACGCCCCCGCAAATTGGGAGCGTTTTTTGAATTTTGCTTACAGTGGCAAGTCTTTCTTTTCAAATTTCTTTGAACCTAGGATGTAGCATCCAAGTCCAACTGCAATTAGTATTGCGAATTTCCAAATGAATGTTGTTGTTCCGTCCAAAATTGACACAACATCAAATAGGGAAATTAGCGATGTGTAGTTAAAGAAGTTAAGAGCACTTAGTCTAACAACACTTGGAAGGACTTTTGAACCGAACAAACCAAGCATTGTTGCAACCAAGAAAAACATATTAAGTCCGCCACCAACACTCATTGAATATTTTGAGCGGTTGAACCAGCACGAAGCCAAAAACGAAATTCCGCTTAGTGCAAACATTGTTACAAATGCACCAACGTTGAGAAGGATTAGATTTCCATAAGTTAAGGTAATTGTGTCAAGTCTTGCTTTGACAATTGCAAGGCAAACAACACTTGTGATTGTTGTGAGCGAGAACATAGCAAGAAGCGATGTTACAAGATAGGTTGCTTGTGTGAATGTAACTTGTTTTCTCTTTGTTGAAGTTGAAAGAACATAAGCCATTGAACCACTGTCAACTTGCCCAGCAATTAGTGCATTTGCCGTCATAATCATATAGATTATTGGGAGAAGTAGTCCAGCCATTTTGAAGAATATTGAGCCAACGATTAAACTGTATAAGTCCATTTGCCCAACTTCTTGCAAAGCATCTGAAACTTCGCTTGGGAGCGATGCAAGCAAACTGTTTGAAAGGTCTGTTGTTAGTGTTTTGTTCATTTCTATTACTGCATTTTTATACTCATCTGTTGTCTTGTCAGTATATTTTTCATTGATTAGTCCGAGTTCATAGTCATATCTACCTTGATATGAAATGATTGTTGTTTGACTTGCGTGTTGAATTTTTCCAAAAGTATAGCCAAAACTCTCATATTTTTCCGCTGTTATTCCATAACTAGCAAGCGCTGAGACCATCATATCTATAGTTTCCTTTGAAGTCATACTCCCGCCAAGGAACACGCCACAAGATGTTTGAGCCCTTTCGCGTCTGTAATCTTCTCTTTCTTCGCTTTGGATATATTCATCACTTGTTGCAATGTTGGCAAGAAGTGAAGTTACGTCATAAGCACTTGGAAGTGTTTGGTTATTGTCCCCATAGATTTGTTTAATGGTGTCATTAACACTTGGGTCAACGGCACAAATTGCCACTGCAACAATTTCTTGTGAATTCTGCGAGTCCGGTGTGTTGTTTTCGTCAAGAGAAAGTGCATATGCTTGTTCGTATGCTTGCAAGTCGGCAAGTGTTGCTTGGTATGCATAAGTCGTAAGTTGTGTGGAATTGTTTGGTCTTTGTGCTTGCCAAGTGGTCATTTGTTCCGTGTAATCACCATCTGTTGGATTGTTTGGCATTGATGCTAGCCAAGTTTGTGTACTTAGTGCATACAACCCTTGTGCGTTTCCGCTTGGTGTAGGGAAAGTTGCTTGTTCTCCAGCCAAAACTTTTGATAAATATTGCGAAATTTGTGCGTCATAAGTATTTATAGACGTAAAATTTGTGACAAATTGTTTGTCAAAATATTGTTCGCCGTCTGTGGCGATTGTGTAGTAATTTATACTACGTTTTTCAATTTGCGAATCAATTTCACCTTGGATGATGGTGTCTTCGATTGCTTCTTCCATCTTGCCAACGCTTCCACTTCCTGAGATTAGCATAACGCAGGCAAGCATAAAGCATACTGCAAAAGTGATAATTGCCCACATAATGCCGTTTGCTTTGCATGATTGTTTATATAATGCTTTACTAAACATTTTCATTCTCCTTTTTTGTTAATATTTCCTTAAAATATTTTTCCAGTGTATATTTTACTTCGCTAAAAAACTTTACATCATAATTTTTTAGGTCAGAAAATAACTTGTTTACATCATCTTTATTTAATTCAACTGTAACTTGATTGTATTTTTCTTGGTCACGAATGATATGATAGCCAAGTTTTTTGAATTTTGTGTAGTCGTCTTTTTTATTGAACTCAATCTTGAAATCTTTTACAGGTCTATTTCTAATGTTGTTCATATCCACAATGTCAATTATGTGTCCGTTGTTTATCAGTGCAACTCTATCGCAAGTGTCTTCCATTTCGTTAAACATATGACTTGACATTAAAATAGTTTTGCCTTTTGCATGCTCTTTTTTGATTGTGTCAATGAACGCGTCACGCATAAGTGGGTCAAGTCCAGTTGTGGGTTCGTCCAAAAGCAAAATTTCTGGATCATTCATAAGGGCGGACACAAGCGCCGTTTTTTGTTTCATGCCTTTGCTCATACGCTTTAGGTTCGCTTTTGGGTCAAGTTGAAGTTTTTTGATTAACTCGTTTGCATAGCTCATATCTTTTAGTCCCAAAAATTCCGCCTGACTTTGCAAAAACTTTGTTCCGGTTTTTAGGTCAGGAAAGCCAATTTCGCCGGGCACATAGCCAATATATTTTGTGTTTTCGCTTGCATACTTGTATGCCTCTTTGCCATTTACATATGCGTGTCCGCTTGTAGGCTCAATAAATCCCATAATACTTCGAATTGTTGTTGTTTTGCCAGAACCGTTTGTCCCAACGAAGCCCATCATTTCGCCTTTTTTAATTGTGAACGAAAAATCGAAAATTCCGCGAGAGTTTCCATAGTCTTTTGTCAAATGTTCAATGACAATTGGGTCTACGTTTTTTGTTTTATCTTCCATTAAACACCTCCAAATTCCTTGTCTTCTTTGTAGAATTTCATAAAATAATCTTCAAGTGATTCTTTTATGTTTGTAAATTCTTTAATTTTGTACTCAGCTAAAATTGTTATAACTTTGTTTATGTTTTTATCGTCAGTTGAGATATATGCCCAACTATCTTTATCGGCCTTGTTCAATATTTTTAGCACGTCGCTTTTTGCATATTTTGTAATAAAATTTTTGTACTCGCTATCGTTTTCAAAATCTATTTTATAGAATTTTGTTGTTGCGTGCTTTAAGTCGTTTGCGATAAACTCAGAAACAATTTTGCCGTCCTTTATTATTGCAATTCTGTCACAAGTCGCGTCGACTTCGCTAAAAATGTGACTGGACAAGAGAATTGTTTTTCCTCTTTCTTTTTCTTCTTTAATAAAGTTTATAAAAACTTCTTGCATAACGGGGTCAAGTCCACTTGTTGGCTCGTCTAGTATAAGCACATCAGGGTCGCCCATAAATGCGGTCACAACCGCCAATTTTCTCTTTACCCCCAAACTCATACGTTTGGTTTCGCCCATTAGTGTAATGTCATCAAGTTCAAAAAGATTTAGCATTTTGTTTAGTTGCTCGTCATTATGTATGTGTGTTAAATCTTGTATCATTCTAATAAATTCCCAGCCTGTCAGTCCTTGGGGAAGGGCAATTTCGCCGGGGATATATCCAACACGACCTAGAATTTCGTTATACTTATTAAAAGAATCTTTGCCAAAAATCTTGGTGTCGCCACTGTCGGGTTTACTAAAACCCATTAAATGTCTTATTGTTGTACTTTTTCCAGCACCATTAGGCCCCAAAAAGCCAAATACTTCGCCTTTTTTTACTGTAAACGAAACATCAAAAACACCACGTCCACTGCCATAATCTTTTGTTAGATGCTCTACTTGTAGTATATTGTCCATATTTTCTCCTTTTTCAACAAATTTTCAATATTAGACACTTGACTAAAATTGAATACGGTGTTATTATATTATAAACCCAAGAGGAATGTGTGTACAATTTTAATACGAAATAATAATTTTGCACACACATCACGTGTTTGTATAAAATATTTTTTGGAGGCAAAAGATGAAAAAAGAATATAGGAATAAAATAAGGTCAAAAATGCTAATTAGAGAAGCAGTTATTGAACTACTAGAGAAAAAGGGGGATATATCGGCGGTCACTGTTTCCGATGTCGTGCAACTTGCCAACATAAATCGTGGAACATTTTATAATCATTATAATAATGTTGTGGAAGTTCTGGAAGAACTCAAAGATGAAAAAATGCAAATCTTTTTGGACGAACTAAAAAGAATTGCGACTTTTGAAGACTTTGAGATGTTTGCGAATAACATCATTGCATATTTTAGTGATAACAAAGAAAGTTTCAAAAAGATAATAAAGGGTATTTCAAGAACAATGATTGACGACCTTAAACTTGAATTTGTGAAAGAAGTAAAAAAAATTCGTCCAAACATCGACACATTCAATCTAACATTTATTGCCAACGCACTTGCTGGAATGTATATTGACTATCTTCAAGATCGTAGCGAGTTTACTTTACAAGAAATGGGCAGTCGCGTTATTGATATCGTAAAAAAATATCACGAAAGAGAATTTGGTTGTAAATAACATAAATATAAACAAAAAAACTAGGTATACTTTTTTGCCTAGTTTTATTGTGTTTTAATAATTTTGTCGCCATCATGACCTTTATCATCGTCATATTTTGCATGGTCGTTTTTGTAGTTGTTGCTGTATTCTTCACTGTCTTCACTTTTGTAATAGTAGTTGTCCTGTTGTTTTGCGTCATCGTACTGTTGTTCCAGTTGTGTTTTTTGACTATTTAGCGAACTTAAATCGTTTTGCTTTGCTTTTAACACGAAAGTCAAAACTATGCCTGCCAAAACAAACATACAAATAACTATGCTCATACTAATTATCATTGTTTTTAGTTTTTTCTTTTCGTTTTCCATTAAATTTCTCTTTTGCACTTTTAACTATCTTTACAAAAGTAGTATAACACCAATTTCGTGTCTTTGCAAATATTTTTCCAAGAGTAACTCGTTCCAAAAACAAAAACGCAAAAAATATAATAAAAATATATATCCTAAATATGCCATAGTTTAACTTATTATTTATGACAAACAAAACCAAAAAACATAAAGTTGTTGTTACAAATTGAAGTATTGATTTTACGATCTTGTTGTCATTGCACAAAAAAGAAATAAGATAACAAATATCAAAAAGTATCCCAGACAAAAACCCGAATATAATAAGATATAAAAGTATTTTTATTTGAGCAAGTGTTTCAAATAAAATCACTTGAATATCCTTTTTATTAGTGGCAATTTTTCTTTTTTTGTTTGCCACTTAATTGACAAAATTAGTCCGCTTACAAAAAGTTCGCGTGTTTTGTCGTCAAGTTTTGTTGTTTGCAAACTTTGTCCCAAAATTTGGATTTCGCTTCCCATTGCATACAAAATTATTTGCGATGGCGAAAAAGAAACAACTTTGTCCACCCCAGTTATTGTCATAATATTTTGATTTTCAATTTTTATAGTACTTTCTAGTGCAAAATTATCATTCATATAAATAATATATTTTGATTAATTTATTTAATGACAAAAGTTGCAAAAATTGTACTTTGGTGCTAAAATGCACTTATTAGGAGAAAATTATGTTAATACTTGAAAATATAACAGAACAATTAAACAAACACAAAAACACACTACAAATGATAAAGGAGTGTCTTTGACGAACAAAAACTTAAAAGCGATTTAGATACACTTAAAATAAAGCAACAAGACCCCAATTTTTATAGCGACATAGAAAACAGCATAAAAGTAGGGCAACAAGCAAAAAACATTGAGCAAACGCTAAACAAAATAAAAAAATGTGAAACCCAAATTGACGATTGCGAAGCAATTTGTGAACTATTAGAAATGGGTGAAGATAGCGAATTTGAAAATGACTTACAAAATATGCTAACATCACTTGAAACAAATCTTGACGACTTCAAAATTGAAACACTACTTAGCGGAAAGTATGACAAGAACAACGCCATTTTAACACTTCACGCAGGTGCTGGTGGAACGGAAGCACAAGACTGGACGGATATGCTTTTTAGGATGTATCAAATGTACGCCCAAAAACGCGGATACTCTATCAAAGTTTTGGATAGTTTGGATGGCGACGGCGCGGGGTATAAGAGCATAACTTTTATGGTGAGTGGCGAAAATGCTTATGGCTACCTTAAATGCGAAAAAGGTGTGCATAGACTTGTCAGAATTTCGCCTTTTGATGCAAATGCAAGACGCCACACAAGTTTTGCAAGCGTTGAAGTTATGCCAGAGATAGAAAAACTGCCCGACATTGAAATTCGTCCAGAAGATTTGAAAGTTGACACCTATCGTTCAAGTGGTGCAGGTGGACAACATATCAACAAGACGGATAGCGCTGTAAGAATAACGCACATTCCAACAGGCTTTGTTGTTGCTTGCCAAACAGAGCGAAGTCAAATACAAAATCGTGAAACAGCAATGAAAATGCTATACAGTAAACTTGCCGAAAAACGAGAAGAAGACGAAATAAAAAAACTCAATCAAATCAAAGGCGAAATAAAAAAGATTGAATGGGGCAGTCAAATTCGTAGTTATGTTTTTTGTCCATACACACTTGTAAAAGACCATAGAACAAACTATGAAACATCCGACATTCAAGGTGTAATGAATGGCGATATTCAACCTTTTATCAACGACTATTTGGTAAAAAGTAACTAGAAGGTAAAATTATGAAACTAAGTCAAGAAAAGTTAAACGAACTCAAAAACAAAAAAAGCGTAAAAATTCTTTCTATTGAATCAAGTTGCGATGAAACAAGTATCGCAGTTGTGGAAAATGGAAGGAAAGTTTTGTCAAACGTTATTGCAACGCAAATTGACATCCACACTCGCTTTGGCGGGGTTGTGCCAGAAGTTGCTTCTCGCAACCATATAACAGCCATCTCCAATGTTTGTAGACAAGCATTAAAAGAAGCTAATTGCACATTTGACGACATTGACCTTATAGCTGTAACCTATGGCGCGGGATTACTTGGCGCACTTTTGGTTGGTGTAAGTTTTGCCAAAGGTCTTGCATATATGCTGGATAAGCCACTTGTTGCAGTAAGTCACATAAAAGGGCATATTGCCGCCAACTATCTAACATATCAAGACCTTACTCCACCATTTTTATGCTTGATAGTTAGTGGTGGACACACAGCCATTGTTAATGTGCCAAACTATACTGACCTAGAACTTGTTGGAACAACAGTTGATGATGCAATAGGCGAGGCATTTGACAAAGTTGCAAGAGTTATTGGTCTTGGTTATCCAGGTGGGCCAAAAATAAACAAAATGGCGGAAGGTGGCAAAGACGATATTGTTTTTGCACACAAAAATATTTTGGCAAACACATATAACTTTAGTTTTAGTGGAATAAAAACGGCAGTAATTAACTATGTTCACAACAAACAGCAAAAAGGCGAAGAGGTAAATGTTCAAGATATCTCCGCAAGTTTTCAAAAAACCGTTGTTGACGAACTCGTCACAAAAACGATAAACGCCGTCAAACAATTTGGACAAGACAAAATTGTTGTTGCAGG
>CAYQLL010000015.1:0-12558 GCA_964418405.1 uncultured Christensenella sp.
AAACTCTTTCAGGTGATGAAAAGATCGGTGCAAAAATTATTCTTGAAACGCTATCTACACCGCTAATACAAATTGCAGTAAATTGCGGAAAAGATGCTGGGGTTATTTTGGAAAAAGTTAGAGCAAACACAAGCACAACTTTTGGATATGATGCCAAAAACGATAAGTTTGTGGATATGATTGATTGTGGGATAATTGACCCTTTGCTTGTGACAAAAACAGCACTGTTGTCTGCGTCAAGTATTGCGGGAACACTCCTTACCACAGAATGTTTGGTATGTGACGATGAGAGTGAAAAATAACAAAAATCACAGAAAAAATGCGAAAAAACATTGAAAAATAAGTATTTTTTTGATAATATTGTGTTATGAAAATACAAAAAGCTGAATTTTTGACAAGTATTTCTAGGTCAAAAGATATGATAAATGATGGAGTTGAGTTTGCTTTTGTTGGACGAAGTAATGTTGGCAAAAGTAGTTTTATCAACTCGCTACTCGGTGTAAAAAAACTTGCAAAAACTTCAAGTACGCCAGGACGCACAAGACTTATCAACTATTTTAATGTAAACGATAAGTTTAGATTTGTTGACCTTCCCGGCTATGGCTATCACAAAGCGGGCAAGCAAAACGAGATTATGTGGGCGACGCTTATGGAAGAATATTTACAAAAGTCCAAATGCCTAAAACGAGTTTTTATGCTTGTTGACATTAGGCACAAGCCAAGCGAACTTGACAAAAAAATGCTTGAATATTTGACATACACATCTCGACCTTTTGCAATTGTTGCAACAAAAGTTGACAAAGTTGCAAAATCAAAAATCCCAGTTTACCTTAGCATTATTGCGAAAGAACTTTTTGTGACCACAAACAACATTTTGCCATATTCAAGCGAAACACACTATGGCAAAGAAAAAATTTTGAATATAATCGAAAATGACCTATTGTAAAATCTCGGGACTGAGATTTTCATAGGTCTTTTTTTTATCAACTTTTATAAGTTAACATCAAATCTTTTTTAAGATGTTTTTTATTAAAAAACTTTTTGAGTGGCAAAAAGTTTCAAAAACCACCGGGGGTTGCGATTGCGTCAAAACTCTCACTCTTACTTGTTTTGAGTGACATTTTGTCACTCAAAAACTGCGTCGTTCGTTCGGTTTTTCCTTTCCCCAAAAACAACAACTGTTTTAGGGGACCCCTAAACCCCACAAACGCTTTTTGTGATGGGCTGATCTTCGAAGAAGGAAAAGTTCATTTGTATTATCTCGTGTCATACCAAGTACAAACAACACGAGTGTATCCGCTAGTGTTAGTGTACAATGTTAGCACCCCGTGTCACACCGAGTTCGCGTTAGCGGGCGAGCGTGTCCCCTTAATTAAACACACTTGGCTTTATTTAGGATAACTTTGGAAAAGTTAGAAATAAATCTTTTTTTAGCCAATTGGGGAGTTTTGATTGACATTGATGTTTTGGGTCTATCAAACAAAAAATGCAGGTTTATACTCAATGTTCTTTGGGGTTGATAATATTAAAGGACAAATAAACTATTTGCTTTATTTGTTTTTTTATGTAATAATAGCAAAGCAAGATGTTGAAATGCTAAAAATTATTATTGAACTTATGTAAGAAATTATGTTTTTTGCAAATAATACGAGTAAGAGAAAAAGTTATGTTAAATGTTTTGATTGTTGTATCCGTGGTATTTTTGACATTTGTGCCACTTTATATATTTAGAAATAAGATAGGTAGCGAAAAACTTCAAACTACGCTTAAAGTTTTGGCGATTGTTTTGTATTCGCTGGCTATTTTGCGTTGTTTTTTGAGTGATAGTTTTATTTGGGTGATAAACGGCGGGACATATAACGAAAAATATTACAAGACAACGGATGTTCTTCAAAGTTTGCTTAGATGGGGAGTGTGCTTTTCCTACATAGTTTTGCCTTGTGCGGTGTTTTTTAAGACAAAGGTGCTTAAAAACTTTGCAATTTATTTTTGTTTACCAATTGCCCTTGTGTCGACATACTTTTATTGGGACTTTATGGATTACTTTTTGACACCATCGGGCAGAGCAATTACAACGAGTGCAATTTTTAGACATATCGATTTTTCACTTGAACTGATATTGCTTATTTTAATTCCGCTTATGCTTAGATTTTGCTTAAAAAATAAATTTGATGTAAAAAACAAAAAAGAGTGGCTTAACTTTTTTATATATTTGCCACTTGCACTTATGGTGACAATTCCAGTCACTTTGCCACAATCACTTTTTGGTTTTACAAGTAAGTATATGGTGCCACTAACTTTGCCTAACTTTTTGTGGGTTGGTGTTATATTAGCACTGTTTATTGGACTTTATTTCGCATTTAGGTTCAAAAATAGGGAAACAAGAGTTATGCTATGCTACTTTTTGGCGCTGTTTTTATTTTATCACTACAATTCAATATATCTTATGGACCTAACGATGAAAAGACTTCCATTTCAACTTTGCAACCTTGGGTCGTATCTTGTTTTACTTGCACTTTTAATCAAAAAACAAGGCTTCTTTGACTTTGTGTTGCTTGCAAATGTGCCAGGTGCGATGATTGCTTTTTGTGTGCCAGACATTAGTGAAGGAATGCTTAGTTATTGGAATATCCACTTTTATATTGAGCATACGTGGGTGTTCATTATTCCACTTTTGATGGTGGCTCTTAGAGTTGTCAAAAGGCCCAAACTTAGTTCGGCAGTAAAGCACTATTTTATAGGTTTTAGCATATACTTTATGTTTTGTGCAATTTCTGGGGTTATTGCGAATAGTTATTTGTATATCCCTTATCATCCATTTTTCAACAAAGTTAACTATTTTTACATTTTTGACACAAAAGTTTTGGAGTTTTTGCCATTTTTATCGTTTACTCAAAAATGGGCAATCACACTTAATGGTTACACGTTTTATCCAATTTATATGCTGACCATTTATCTACTTTACACAACTTTTTGTATGGTGTTCTTGTATGTATATTGCTCGCTAATGAAAGTTGGCGACGACCACTTTAGAATGCGACAAGTTAGGATAGATTTGTACCAAAAGCGTGGGAGATATAAAAAGCATGTACCAAAGAGAGAATATATAGATTAGGAGAGAAAAGTTATGTTGACAATAAAAAATTTATCAAAAAGATATGGCAAAAGCACAGTGAAAAGTGTGGATAATTTGTCACTTGAACTAAAACCGGGCGAAGTTTTTGGTTTTTTGGGGCCAAATGGTGCCGGGAAAAGCACGACGATTAAGAGCATTGTTGGAATTTTGCCATTTGAGGAAGGCGAGATTGATATTTGTGGAGTCAACCTTGTAAAAGATCCGCTAAAAGCCAAGAAAATGATTGGATATGTTCCAGACAATCACGCAGTTTTTGAAAGACTGACGGGAAGGGAGTATGTCAACCACATCGCCAACCTATATAATGTCCCAGTTAAACAAATGAATGAAGTTAGCGAATACTATGTCAAACTTTTCAAACTTGAAAATGCATTTGATAACCCTATCAAAAGTTACTCACACGGTATGAAACAAAAAATTACAGTTATTGCGGCACTTGTGCATAACCCAAAACTTTGGATACTTGACGAGCCGCTAACGGGACTTGATCCACAAAGTGCATATCAACTTAAATGCGCAATGCGAAAGCACGCAGACAATGGAAACACTGTGTTTTTCAGCTCACATATTTTGGATGTTGTTGAAAACTTGTGTGACAGGGTGTGTATTATCAAAAAAGGACAACTTCAAGGTATTTATGACCTAAAAGAACTTAAAGCAAACAATCAATCTTTGGAAAAGTTGTTTATGGATATTATAAAAGATTAACGGAGAAAGTGATGTCGCAGATATTAAAACTATTCAAATTTCAATTGGATAATAAATTTAACTTGTTCAAAAAGAAAGGTTATAAAACTTTTCTAAAACAAGTTTTTAAGTATGTCGCAATTATTGCCGCCATCACACTTGGACTTTATCTTTTACTCAACAAAATTGTATTTATGCTTGGAATTAATATCAATGCGGAATTTATTGGAATTGTTATTTTGTTTATGCAAGCGATTACATTTTTCTTTGCGCTTAGCAACATTATTCAAACAATGTATCTGTCAAAAGACAATGAACTACTTATGACGCTTCCTGTGACTTTTGACCAATTGTTTATTTCAAAGTCGCTAATTTTATACGTTAGTGATTTGATTTTTAGCACGCTTTATCTTTTGCCAGCGTTCTTTGTTTTGGGGATATTTGGAAAACTTGGGATTGCTTACTTTTTGATGATTTTGTTTGTTCTTCCTCTTATGCCAATACTTCCAATTGCACTTGCGTGTTTGTTTAGTATTCCAACAGTTTTAGTTATTAAGTATTTCAAAAAGCATACTATTTTGTCGATTTTTGTAATACTTTTGTTGGTTGCAGGTGTTTTTGTTTTGTATATGACTTTTGTAACGAAACTTTCTGGTTCAATAAATATTGCGGAAAAGCAAATTGAAACTGGCTTCAAAATTGATAGGTTTGTTGCGAGTTTTGGGTCTAAAATATTTGGCTTTCACGAACTTGGAATGAGTATGGTAAATGTAAAATATATCTATGTGCCTTTTGTATTTTGGGCGTGTGCGTTCTTGCTTATGTCACTATGCTTGCTTATAATCAAGCCGTTTTATTACAAAAGTGCAACTATAAATATAGAACAAACTTCGGTTATTAAAGATAGATATAAGCCATTTGTTAAAAGAAAGCCATTTTGGGAACTTTTACTCAATGAACTAAGGCTAACTTTCAGAAGTCCTGGCTACATATTTCAATTTTTCTTGTTTCCACTTTTTATGCCACTTATTGTGTATACCTATGATAAACTCGTGATATCAATTGCAGTAAATCAAACTGGGCAAAATATGATTTTTGGCACACATATAATGATTTTGACAATAATTGCACTTATGAGCAACATTATTTCATCAATTGCGATTTCAAAAGAAGGTGGGGTGTTTTACATTGCCAAGACTTCACCAATTTCTTTCAGGACACAAGTTACAGCAAAATTAACTTTCAATGCAATTTTCACGGAGTCGGCAATACTTATCACAACAATTTTAACATTGCTTTTGACAGACTTGCCAATTTTGGTTACACTTGTTTCAAGTTTGACGGTTATGATACTTAGTCTAGGGCATATTTGCCACAGTTTTGATTTAGACTTACAACATCCCGTTTTGGATTGGTATGATAACAGTGAGATTTCAACAATTGGCAAAAGTACAACCAAAAGTATGATATATTCGCTTGTTTTTGGTGCAAGTATGTGCCTTGTTGTAACATTTTTGGGGACAGCAGGGATATTTGTTGCACTTGGGATAAGTGTTGTGTATCTTTTGGCAAGAATGCACCTACTTGATGTTCGTATGGACTACTATTACGATAAAATGGAGATATAGATATGAAGAAAGCGATTGTTATTATTTTAATGATATTGCCGTTTTTGCTCATCTACTTTATATCTTTTACTGGGCAAGTGCTTTCAAAGTACACACACATAAATGTTGAGAGAATTGCAGTTGTTAATGATGTGGGCGATGAGTATAAAGAAAACGACTATATAAAAATTGGCTTAAATGATGAGTTTACACTTAGAGTGAAGGTTTATCCAGAACTTGCAAGCAACAAAAAAGTTTCAATCACAAATAGCAACAAAACAGTATGTACTATTGACGAAAGTTCAATGAAAGTAACCGGACTTGACTATGGCGAAGCAACTTTTGTTATCACATCAGTGGACAGGCACTTTGTTCAATATGTGATAAATATAAAAGTGGCGGAAGATAAGATGACGGACTTTGTGTTGTCAAAGACGGAAGTTGAACTTGCAATAGGAAAGTCGGAAAAGATTGAAACAACAATTATACCAAGTTCAGTGCTTCCAGAGTATAAAAAACTTATTTGGATAAGTGACGACCCAAGCATTGCAAAAGTCGATCAAAATGGTTTAATTACAGGAGTGAGTCCTGGCATAACGTATATCACAGTAAGAGCACAAACATATGATATTGGAGATAAAGAAATTGAGGACAAAAAGATAAAGGTAACCGTCACTAACAATGTTGGCAAAGGTGTATGGTTTAATATACCAGATCCAGATTCGTTGTATGTCGTTCCAAGTGCAACATTTGACTTAAAATCAATTGTGCTTATAAAGGATGTAAGTGATTGTCAAATAAGTGATGTGCATTTTGAGATTGTGACGGATAATAGCGATGAACAAATTGATAGAACAAGACTTGATGAAGGAATAATAACTTTCAAACAGTCAGTCATTGTTGGAATTTCGCTTTCGGCAAGTGTTCCTAGCGGGAACTATACCGATCAAATTTATATGATTTATTATTTTAGTTGATAATAATAATCATATGTGTTATACTAACACAGATTTCAAAAATAAGGAGAAGAAATGAAAAAATATGCAAAATATTTTTTAAGTGGAATGCTTGCACTATGTATGATGTGTCTTGGTATATGCTTAACTGGTTGCGGAAAGTCACTAGAAGTATATCAACAAGATGGTACATATGAAATTGCACCAAGCAAAACATTGCAACTTTCAGTTAAAAAGAATGGAATCGAAGAAAATGCGGTTGTTGAATTTGTGGTGGATGGCGATGCCACAATTTCTAGTGATGGACTATTGACCGCAAATAAAGACGCAAAGGTTCAAAGCAAAATTAAAGTTTATGCAAAAGTTGGTAACACAAAAAGTAAGGAAATTACAATTGTTGTTGTAGATTTGGTTCCAACTAGCATTAAACTTAGTGCGGATAAGACAGTTGTAACAAAAGGTGATGTAAATTTTAGTTTAAGTTACACACCAACATACGCAACAATCAAAAACTACACTTTGCAAGTAACAAAAATTGATGACGAAGAGTTGAACGACACCAACAAAAATTGGGTAACGTTTGATGGCGATGTTATGACATTAACTGGCGGGGATGAGATTCCAGACGGCACAAAATTTGAAGTTACTGCCACACTTAATGGATATAATGATATTACTTCTAAGATTACCATCACAAAAAGAGCAAATCCAGAAAATATATCGACAATTGTAGCAGTAAATCAAAATATCATAACAGCGAAAGATGCGAGTACATTTGCAAGTATCACTGCTTTTGACAAAAACGGGAAAAAGGTTGATGTTGATTTGGACTATTTCTCGTACGTTAGTTTAGATGAAAGTGTCGCCACAGTTTCAGAAAATGGAGAAATCATTCCAACTGGACATGGCGAAACAACTATAGAAGTTAGAAAGATAGATAGCGAAAATGCGGATACTACCTTTAAGGTATACGTTATGGTAACGCCAGAAAACATTAACATAAAAAATGTTAAAGTTGACACATTCAGTTATTCAAAAAACAGTGACCTTGTTTTGAATATAGATGCGACTAACACAACTTATGAAAACAAGTGTTCAAAAGTTTTTGATTACAAGTTCGAAATGGTTGACGGCTCGTATAGTGGCGAAGAAGTTGCAACTGTTAGCGAAGGCAAAATCACTTTCAATAAAACTGGTAAAGTTAAAGTTACAGTTGTTTCAAACTCATCACTGAATAACATTGCAACGAAAAATTATGAAAAATCAAAAGAAATCATTGTTGATGTTAACGAAGGTATAAATATTCACTCAGTTAGCGAGTTTGTGGCTTATGCGAAA
This sequence comes from uncultured Christensenella sp., assembly GCA_964418405.1. GTDB lineage: Bacteria > Bacillota > Clostridia > Christensenellales > UBA1242 > UBA5893. The sequence continues at coordinate 7,725 of CAYQLL010000015.1, forward strand.
CAAACAACAAATATAGTTGCAAATATTGCAAGTGACCTAATACTCACGAGTGAAGAAAACTTTGGCTTGGTTGATGGAATATATCCATCTCTTGAACTCCGTGGGGATAGAATTATAAACGGGAATGGTTTTGTTTTAAGTACACTTAATTTGCCACTTTGCGATTCGGAAAATAAAGGTAATGATTTGCTTTATTTTGCAAGGAAAACGGAAAATACACCATTTAAGGTTCAAATAAACAACTTTGAAATTGTTGGTTGCGGAAGTTTGGACGGAAATTATGACGGCAATGTTACAGCAGATAAAGGTAGACGAGTTCTAAACGCTAAGTATGAGTATTGTCACACATTTCGCCGTGGAATAAGAATTTATGGAGATAAATACGACGAGGGTAGAGCATATGTCAAAGACCTTAAATTAGAAAATGTGAAAGTATCAGGTTTTGATGTTGGTATCAGAATTGAACACGCAGTTGACGGATATTTATCAGATATTAATATTTCAAAGTGTTTCTCAAATGGTATGGAATTTAACCAAAACACATTGACACTTAACAATGTTACTCTTGGACAAGTTGGTGCATTTGGAATTGAAATGACATCTGATGATATCCAAGAAAAAACTACAGCTGATCCAAAGGCTTGTGCTGGAAAGGATTATAATGAAACACCAAGTTTGAAGTTAACTGGATATATAAATAGTGGGAATTATAATAATGGAACGTCAACAACATATATGTCAGCACTTACAAGTAAACTCGGTATGTCTGTTCCAAGTCTTGTAGACTCAATAATCAAGGGAACAATTGACTATATCATGAGTGAGGCGGGAGTAACTGGGGAGACAAAGACCAATCTTGAGACAAAACTCTCAACAGTTATGAATAAGTGTTTGAAGAGAAATGGAAATGATATGAATTTCTATCTATTGATATTTGTAAATAGGGGAGAGATAACAACATACAACGAAGGCAATAAAACTGGAAAATTTGCACAATATACATCTAACGATGACAATATGATTAATGTAAATGATATACTTTCAAATTTGGCTCAAAATCCAGAAGATACAACTTATCAAAATTATCAATACATTCAAATGGACTTGGATACGCAAGACTTATCGAAAGGCGGAAACTTGGGACAAGTTATACTTGTAAATCAAGCATACGTAGAAAGCAAATAACTAAAAATATCCAAAAAATGCGACAAAAAAGTGTCGCATTTTTTGATGCATACGAAGCATTCGTTTTGCTAAAAAACAGAGAAAAATCACGCACAAAATTAGACAAATAAAAAATCGGGGAAAAATTTTGTGAAATTTTTTGAAAAATGTTGAAAAAGGTGTTGACAAGTTGGGGGTAGTTGTATTACAATATCGTGTAAAGTGGCATAACTTTGGGTTGATGTGTGAAGTTACCTTGACCTACGCAAGCGGAAAAGGATAATTTACACTGACAAGTTTTGCTTGAAGCAAAGCGACCAACAAGCCTTTTTATTTTAGGTGTCACTTGTAAACACACGGCATAGTGTGTTGACTAAAATAAATGGGTTACTTACAGTAACTTGTTGGCAAGAGATTACAGGAGGTTAAACAAAAAAATGGCAACACAAAAAATTAGAATCAAACTTAAATCGTATGACCATTCACTTTTGGATCAAGCGTGTGTAAGAATAATTAACACAGCAAACAAAAGTGGTGCCAAAGTGGTTGGGCCAGTTCCACTTCCAACAGACAAGGAAGTTGTAACAGTTATTCGTTCACCACACAAACACAAAGACAGTCGTGAACAATTTGAATCTAGAACACACAAAAGAATGATAGATGTGTATCCAACATCGCCAAAGCAAACTGACGCGTTTATGAAGTTAGATTTGCCAGCAGGCGTTGAAATTGAAATCAAACTATAAGGAAGGAGAAGAAAATGAATAAAGCTATAATAGGCAAAAAACTTGGAATGACACAAATCTTCACACCTGACGGTTTGGTTATTCCAGTAACAGTTGTTGAAGCTGGTCCTTGCAAAGTTGTTCAAGTAAAAACGGTTGCAAGAGAAGGTTACAACAGTGTGGTTGTTGCTTTTGACGAAACAAAAGAATCAAGAGTAAACAAAGCACAACTAGGGACATTCAAAAAAGCCAATGTTCCTGCAAGTAAAGTTTTGAGAGAATTAAAACTTGATAATTCACAAAATTATGAAATCGGAACATCAATACTTTGTGACATATTTAATGAAAAAGACAAAGTTGATGTCACAGGACTTACACGTGGTCGTGGATTTACTGGTGTTATCCAAAGATGGAATCAACACAGATTAAAAATGACACACGGAACAGGACCTGTTCACAGAGAAGTAGGTTCAATGAGTGCAAACAGTACACCAAGTCGTGTATTTAAGAACAAACACTTAGCAGGACGCTACGGTCACGAGAGAGTAACAATCCAAAACTTGGAAGTTGTTAAGGTCGATTCTGCTCGTAATATACTACTCATCAAAGGTTGCATCCCAGGTCCTAGGGGAACAGTTGTAACAATTTGTGAGTCGGTTAAGGCATAAGGAGATATGCAATGAAAGCGAAAGTATATAATATGCAAAAAGAAGAAGTTGGCTCAATCACTCTTAAAGACGAAATCTTTGGAGTAGAGTACAATGAACCACTTATTCATGAAATGGTTGTTGCATATAACGCAAATCAAAGACAAGGAACAAAATCAACACTCACAAGAAGTGAAGTGAAAGGACACGCAAAGAAACCTTGGAAGCAAAAACACACTGGACATGCAAGACAAGGTTCGACCAAAGGCCCACAATTCATTGGTGGTGGCGTTGTGTTTGCTCCAAAGCCAAGAGACTTTTCAAAGAAAGTCAACAAATTTGCAAGACGTCAAGCATTCTTGAGTGCACTAAGTCAAAAACTTGCTCAAAAAGAATTGACAATACTAGACGAATTTGTTTTGGCAGAAGTTAAAACAAAGAAAGTTCAAGAATTTTTGGATGCATTCAATTTTGACAAAAACACAATTGTAGTTTTGGATGGGTTGAACAAAGACGTGCAAAGAGCGACAAAAAACATCCCAAATGCAAATGTAACAACATATGAACTTGTAAACATTTATGACATTGTAAGCAACAAAAATGTTGTACTTACAAAAAGTGCAGTTAAAAAATTAGAGGAGGTTTATTTAGGATAATGAGAGCACAAGATATTATAATTAAACCTATTCTAACAGAAAAATCTTATCAAGGCATTCAAAGCAAAGTTTATGTTTTCAAAGTAAACAAAGATGCCAACAAAGTTGCGATAAGAAAAGCGGTTGAACAACTTTTCAATGTTGAAGTTGCAAAAGTTACAACAACAATAGTTAAAGGTAAAGAAAAGTCACAAAATACAAAATCAGGAAGAACAGTTGGAAAAACAAGTGATTACAAAAAAGCAGTTGTAACGCTTAAAGAAAGTTCAAAACCAATTGCATTCTTTGAGAGTTTATCATAGGAGGATAGTTAGTTATGGCAGTTAAATCAAGCAAACCAACATCAGCTGGTAGAAGATTTTATACAGTGGCAACTTTTGAAGAAGTAACTAAGAAAACTCCTGAAAAAAGTTTGCTAAGAACAAAAAAGAAAACCGCTGGAAGAAATGCAAGCGGAAAAATCACTGTTCGTCATATCGGTGGCGGAAACAGACAAAAATACAGAGTTATTGATTTCAAAAGAAACAAAGACGGTATTCCTGCAAAAGTTACTGCAATTGAATACGACCCAAATCGTAGCGCTTACATTGCACTTCTAACTTACGCAGACGGAGAAAAGAGATACATCCTAGCTCCACTTGGACTTAGTGTTGGTGAAACACTTATGAGTGGAAAAGATGCAGAAATAAAAGTCGGAAATGCTCTTCCACTTGAAAATATTCCAGTAGGTTCAGTTGTTCATAACATTGAACTTAACGCAGGAAAAGGTGGACAACTTGCAAGAAGTGCTGGTGCTGAAGTTGCTCTTATGGCAAAAGAAGGCAAATATGCAACACTTCGTATGCCAAGCGGAGAAATGAGAAAAGTACTTTTGACTTGCAAAGCAACAATTGGTACAGTTGGTAATCTTGACCATGAACTTGTATCACTTGGAAAAGCAGGAAGAAAAAGACATATGGGAACAAGACCAACTGTTCGTGGTGTTGTTATGAACCCTAACGATCACCCACACGGCGGTGGTGAAGGTAAGAGTCCTGTTGGACACAAAACTCCGCTTACACCTTGGGGTAAACCAGCTCTTGGCTTAAAGACAAGAAAAGCAAAGAAAGCATCTAACAAGTTAATTGTTAAGAGAATCAATTAGGAGAGAGAAGTATGAGTAGATCATTAAAGAAAAAACCATATGTTTGCCCAAGACTTATGAAAAGAGTTCAAGAAATGGATCCAGCAAACAAAAAGCCAATCAAAACTTGGTCTCGTTCATCAGTAATATATCCTGAATTTGTTGGATTTACATTTGCTGTTCACAATGGCAAAAAGCATATACCAGTTTACTGTACTGCCGAAATGGTTGGACATAAACTAGGAGAATTCGCTCCAACAAGAACATTTAAGGGGCATTCAGGGAAAAAGTCGACAACTAATGCGGTGAATGGTTAAGAGGTAATATATGGCAACAAGAATCAAAGAAAAAGCACAACAAAGACAAGAAAACAAAGACACTCGTCCAAGTGCAAAAGTTAAATATGTTAGAATGAGCCCTTCAAAAGTTAGAATTGTTTTGGATACAATTCGTGGGAAAGACGCAGAAGTGGCTGTTGCATTGCTTGAAAACTCAACAACATCCGGAAGTGATGTATGC
>CAYQLL010000016.1:0-341 GCA_964418405.1 uncultured Christensenella sp.
TATTATGTCTTCAGTAAAATTAGTTGCTTCTATTTCCATATATTTTTTCCTTTTACTCCGTTATTTTAACATTTTTTTCCCCATTTTTCAAGCATATAGCAAAGGTTTATCTCGCTTTTTGTAAAAAAATAAAATACATCTTTAATACAATTAGTTTTTCACATACTTTTCAAGAAAAGTTTGTACTTTTTTAATGTACTTTTCTTTTGCAACGAACAAACTTGCACCATGACTTGCCCCGCTTGCTACAAACTTATGCCTATATTTTTGCGGGCATTTTCCATACAACTCGCCAAGCATATAGAATGGAACAAAATTATCCTTATCTCCGTGGATAAATA
>CAYQLL010000016.1:351-6958 GCA_964418405.1 uncultured Christensenella sp.
TGGTACACTACATCAATATCGCTCAAACAAAAGCCAACTTTTTTCTTGCAATACAAGTCAAAAACTTTTAGGGTCGGGAAAATTGAAAATATAACACTTCTATCCGAGATATGTTTGACTATTTCATAGGCACTGGAATATGCACAATCACTGATTATTGCTTTAACATTTTGTGGCTTACTTTCGCCACTGTATAGGCATACACTTGCCCCACCCATACTCACGCCAAACACAACGATTTGTATATTTTTGTCGTTTTTTATCAAAAAATTTACCCAACAACCGATGTCTTGTTTTTCGTAATATCCCATTGATATAATTTTGCCGTCACTTTTCCCGTGCCCACGGTTATCTACCGCCAAAATGTTATATCCAAGCAACAAAAACATTTTTACATATGCTTGCATTTCAAAAGCATTAGAACCATAGCCGTGAACAAGCAGTGCGGTTTTATTGGAATTTTGGTTAATATAGTATCCAATCAAATTTAGTCCATCTTTTGACTTGGTTTTAATCACACTATATTTTTGTTTTGTCCACCAAAAAAAATCTATGTTATATCTCCTTAAATCTTTATATATTATTGAAGTAATTATTTTTTGCACTATGCTATCTCGTTTTAGTATCATTTTGTACCTAAAAACACTTGCAACATAGTAAAATGTAAGCGAACCTAACAAAATAATAAAAAATACCAACAAAACAATTAAAACGGCTACCATACATATATATTTTAGCACAAAATTGCAAAATATTTCAAACAATTGATATATAAAGCATTTTTAGGGAAATAGACAACTCATAAAAATTAAAATGGTATTGAATAGTCCTTTGGAATACTCTTTGCAAACAAGAACTAAAACGGAACTCAATTAACACCACTACTTTGTTATAAGTCTTTAACCTAAATAGGCAAGTATTCCACATAAAATGGAGTAGCATACATTTGCTTTGTAGTCAGTGGATAAAAGTAGTTGTTCTTCTTGTGTGTTAGACAAAAAGCCACATTCAACAATGACACTTGGAAAATTTGTGCAAGATGTGATAAAAAAGTCGCCACTTTGGGCAGTTTTGCGGGGGTTTATTAACTTATCTGTAAATTGTTTTTGTATGTTCTCTGCCAAATTTTTTGAGTTTTCATTGCCGCTGTCATAAAACACTTGTGCCCCACGAGATGATGAATATGTCGTACTATTCATATGTATAGACACAACCACATCTGGACTGGATTTTTCAATAATCTCTTTGCGTTTTTTCATATCATCTTTTTTCTTATTCACTGCAAAGGGCGAATATAGTCCACCATCACCCGTCCTTGTCATAACCACTTTGAACCCAAACTCTCCGCACATCTTTTCAAGTGTTTTTGCATACTGCAAATTAATATCTTTTTCTACTGTTCCTCTAACACCTACACTTCCTCCATCAATTCCGCCATGTCCTGCATCTATTACAATAGTGTAGATGTACTTTATTGCACTGACTTTTTTTACGGCAAAAAATATCCCAACGAAGCAAGACAAAACTAGTAAACTCAGCAACACCCAAAATACACTTTTCCTTTTTATCACCCAAAACATATCGTTTCCTTTATGTATGTATATTAGAAAAAGTATACTAATTATGCCAAAAAATATATGAGCATAAATTTAATGCTCATATATTTTTTTAGATTGTTCTCCGGTTAGGCACTTTGAGAAGTCCAAAGTTTTGTAAATTCTCCTTCCCAAATTAGGTCTGGAAATTTGTTTTCATTTGAAACATAGTATGAGTTACCATTATTGAGTGTATCCCCACTTGGTTTTTCTGTCGTCGCATTGTAAGACGTAATATCAAATCCTTGCTTATCCCCACCAATTGGGTCTTTTGTCCCTACATTGTAGTAGCAATATGTTGTTTCTCTATTAGCATTCACAATATACGCAAACATATATATATTCCCAATTTGGATACCATCACTACTTTGTGAATCAATAGTGTTGTATACATAACAACTTGTTATACTATCGTTATTTTTACAGTATCCAATTATACCCGCAATATACACATTCTCGCCTGAACTATTAGTCGCAGTGCGATAAACTGTGGTATTTGTGCGAATATATGAGTATTCGATTGAACTTGCTGAATTTTCCGTCATACCAACAATGCCACCAAAATACACTGCCGCTGTTCCACTTACACTTGGTATTGTAATTTTTGAATTTATATTTTTCAACACGCATTCGCTAACTTTACCATTATTGATAGCCACAATGCCACCAGCCATTAAATTCATTGCAGAAAGTTCAATGTTTCCATAGTTTGCACATTTTACAACATTGCCATAGTTCTCTCTAACAATACCAGCATAACCCATACCCGACGAATCAACAGTGTACGTGATTGTAACACTATAGTTATTCACAACTTTCGATATTGTACCATAGTTTTGGTTACAAACACCTGCCCAGTAAATTCTTTGACTTACAGTCAACTTGGATGAACTATCTCCAAGTATAACGTTTTCTATTGTTCCTCTATTGACCGCACATATCGATGTTATTGTCCCACTGCTTGACAAACTGTTTTGATAGTTTACATAAACTTTTAGATTACATATTTTTGCACTTGCGCTCAAATCGCCAAATAGTGACATTATGCTCTTTGTTAATCTAACCATAAGAGACAAATCACAATCCCAAGTCAGTGTATTATATCTACCATCGTACGTTCCGCTAAATATTGGTGTTTCAGACTTTGCTTTGATGACGCCAAATGGTTGTACGCCTGTTAGGTTAGCTATCTGTTTGAAATTAAAGTTGTAGTCACTTTCACTAAGTGTCACACGCGTTTCAATGTCGTTTTCAAGCAAGATATATGTATTTTCATATGATGGTTTACTTAATCTATACTTTATGTTTGCAAACTCATCTGCACTTGATATTAGATATGGATTCTCCGAAGTCCCAAGCGATTTAACAAAATTGTTATTCTTGTCTTTTAGGGCAAACAAATCAATCTTTTCAATCTCGTTTCCAGTTAGTTCGTTCTGATAATACTTGTAGTTTGACGTTAAACTGCCTTCTAATTCACTTGTTCTAATTGTCACGGCTACCGCAAGTCTGTGATATCCAAGTTCAATTGGATAATATGTATTAGTGGTGTTGTCTGTTGTAACAAAAGTATATCTTCTTATAACTATCGGTTGATTGTTTTCATCAAGTACAAGTGTGCCGTCATCGTTGATTTCGAGCACTTCATCTCTTATCTTGAAACTATGATCTGTTGAAGTACCTTCTGTTGACCAGAAGTAATACATCTTTTCTTCATCATAACTTATCAGTTTGACTGTTTCTGGTTTTTGTATTTCTCTTATTTCACTAAATGCGGAAGGTACATAACTTGCATTGCCAAGTGGAACAACTTGAATGCGATAGAATAAGGTAAAGCCTTCTTCTATATTAAAGTCAAATGCTTCAATGCTTGTGTCAACCTTCTTTTCGTCCAAAGTAATGGTGTGTTTTGTGTCTACATCCTTACTTGTCCAGAATTCCATTATATATTGTACAGACAATGAACTTAAATCAAAGTTGCCTTGAACACTAACTTTATATTTCTCCCAGTTGATATACAACGAATCACTATCGCTTTCCGTTTTCAAAGATATGTCGCTTTCTTTAATCCCATTAAGTTGGTAAATAATATTGCTATCGCTCGCATTGATATTCGTAAACTCAATATAGTTTGAACTAATGTAGTCAACAACATCTTCTTTTGGCACAACTCTTACTTTGAGTGTAAATGTACCATTTGCCGTTATCTCATCAACAATATTACCAAAATACTCACCATTTTCACATATAACAACAATTTCTTCCGCTGTGTCTTTGTTTAGGAACACCAATTCATAATTGTAGTTAACTTCTTCCATATATCCAGAGTATTCCCAACTGAATTTGCCATCGTGAATCAGTACATTATCTGCTATTACTCCTTGCGATTGACTATATGCTTGAACTTTCGAGTACTTTTCAAATCTATAAGGGGCATTTTTAACGCTCATTAGGTAGTACGCCGTTTGATTGTCGTATGTATACAATCTTTCGTTGTTAGCATCAATATAATATGCTTGAATAGTCACTTGATATCTCCCACTGTCTAAGTCAGCACAATCGTAACTAAATCTGGTGTTATCGTTAAAATCACGTTGTGCATTTGTAACTACATAATCACTGTTAATTATATTGCCATCTTCGTCAATTTTGTTAAAAATCAATTTATAAGTCAAAACATCTAGACCATTGTTGTTTACTATACTCCAAGTTAGTTTACCATTCCTAGCAATTATATTTTGAACAGTCGCTAAGACACTGCCATATGTACCCTCTGTCTCGCTTGAATTTATGTATGCCAAGGTGTCATTTGATAATGTAACATTAAGATCACCAATAGATTTGAATTTGTATAATACATTAGCTTGTTTATACTTACTTTCATACCAAATATAATTATTTGAATCTGACTCATTTGGGATTGAAAGTTGCCCAATATTTTCATCATTTTGATAGGAATTAATTTGATACGATGTTGCGTTTGAGTTATAATCCCATCTAAACACACTATTATTCACAATTGCATTAGGTGTTGCAAGTTTAATCACCTTGCCTACACTTGTATTTTTCCCTGTCAAAGTTGCCTTTGTTGATGTAGCGACTCTAAGTCCAATTGCTTGAATGCTTATATAATATTCACATTCACTGTCGAGTTCATCACAATCCCAAAATGCTGTGCTTGTGGTTACAGTCTTTGATTGTGTTTCATTGGTCTTTTGGTAAGTGATTAAATACTCGCTAGCACTCTCTTGTGCATTCCAATAAATCTCGCCGTCTTTTACATATGCCTTTGTTTCACCCAAAACATCCATTGCAATAATGTTGGAAGGTTTACCGTTTAGGACTTTTGAGTTATCGCCTTTCACATAGACATATATTTTTGTATGTTCATCGGTTAATGTGCCGTCTTGAATACAAGTTGATAGATTGAACGACAAATCTTGTGTTTCGCCAAGTTTTGTTCTTACTATTTTAGCACTTTCTTCACTGCTTTCAGGTTTTTCAACAACTATAACATATGTTGGATTCGTTATTCCATAAGTTGATGGAATGACAACTTTATCCCAGTTAAGAACAAAACTATCATTTGTGTAAGTCATTTTTATGCTTGGAGCATATGGGATATACACTTGTCTTGAATTACCATATTCTGAACTTACATAAGATATATTATCGCCTAATTGTTTCAGATATAGGTTATATAGACCGCTTGGAATATCTGCACCAATTTCAATGTAACTACTATTTATTGTCGGCCAACCAAGATAACTAAAGTTTGCAAGCATATCTCCATAGCCTAATGAGTTAAATTGATTGATAACACTTTCACCTAATTTTATAAAGTTTCTTAGCATATGCTTGTAGGTGTATGTTGCACCACTATCATCTGCAACAAATTTTAGTGTTAGAATGTCGGAATATAGCGACTGAATTGAAATTGTGGCTTGTCTTCGTATTCTTATATTGTCTTTTAGTTTAAGTAATTCATCAAATATTGAGAATGTCTGAGTTATGTTCCACACAAGTGCTCCGTCATTAACTTCCATAATCTCTGGAGCTTGAAGTTTGGAAACTTTTTGAGATACGCCTTCGCTTTCTGTTGTATCTCCACCTTCAGTTGTGTCACCTCCTTCTGTTGTGTCACTACTTTCTGTTTTTTCTTTGTATTTATATTCTATTTTATTTCCGCAAAGATATGTTGCAATTGATGACACAGCACGTACTTCAAGTTTATGTTCGGTGTAATCACTGTAACCTTCAAGTTCGCAACTTGTTGAGTTTAGTGGTAATTCGTTAAATAGTTTATCGTCTAGATAGATTAAATACCCAGTGGCACCCGTGACATTATCCCAAATTATAGTGCCTTTTTGAAGAGATACACTCACATCATCAAGTTTAGTAAGTCTTACATTTTCGCCAAAGTTGGAGGTTAGACAATAACAACCGTCTGCGTCTTGCGACGATGTGCCACGAACCGCCACTCTTAAAAGGTATGTCCCACCCGCTCTAACTCTGTCATCGTAGTTATTTGGTAAGAAAATCTCACTTGTTTGATATATATTTATTCCGCCGTACTCAACAATATAGCCATTTTGAGCATTTGTATCTTTGTCCCAAGTTATCTCTGTGACTGTGTAATCATATTTTATTGGATTGGTTGAAATAGTTCTCAGATTTTCTCTTATTGTACCTTTGGTGTTATTTGACATAACCTTAATCTTAATAGTGGAAGATGAATCAGAATATATAACATCATTATCATCGCTAATTGCCAATGAATATGCTTCGTATGCAGTATTTTCCTGCAAGTTATCGTACATTAATTGTGAGTAATAACTTTGACTGCTATTGTCTTGTGTTGATGATGTATCTATCTTGATTTGGTCTAGTCTGTATTCCTTTCCTGCTACAATTACAGCGAAATTCTCAGTGTCATCTTGGTTTTTTATTGTTATATAGCCATCAGTTACTCTGAAATCTTGTGGAATACTAAGTTTTTTGCATTTATAATC
>CAYQLL010000016.1:7058-12084 GCA_964418405.1 uncultured Christensenella sp.
TTTGAGTTTGTAATTTTGTTATTTCGCTTAATTTTTTGACTGTAATTGATATTTTGCTACTATCAATATAACTTATACCAGTATCTTTTATCATACCTTGCTTATAAAGTGTGATTGTGAACGAATTTGGAAGTTGTAATAGTAAATCAAGTGTTAGTACCTTTTCAAAAGTCGAAGATTGCAAGATAAATTCTGTATCATCTTCAATAATGACTGAATCGCCATTTCTGATCGTCATATGATATTTGTTCGCATTACTATCAAAATCTCCCATAAAATACAAGGTTGAGTCGCCACTTGTATCTTGCTTACGAATCGCACCAAAGTTGCTTACACTTGCTAGTTTTGTTACTTGTTTTTGTGTTGAATCGGATAAAATATAATTATCTTTGTTTACCCTTCGCACAACCTTGATAACGAGTTGTTGTTCAATACTTGTATCAAGTTTTACACCCGATTGATACATAAAATCTTCATAGGTGTACTTTTCGCCATAACTCAGTTCAAGAGTTTTAAGCAAATCACCACCACTAGTTGAAATTGTTATTATAAATGTGCTATCTTTGTCAATTTCATCTTCCACATCTTTACCCGCAAGTAAGTAATCATTAAATAGTCTCACATCACCCTTTGGAGCTTTTGTGAAAGTGTACACTGCAGATTTTGGACTTGAAACGGTTTTGAGATCGTCCTTACCTTGTCCACCAATTGCACAGATTGTAATGGAAATTTCGTCACTGTATCCATTGAACAAAGTATTATAGAATGTTTGTTGTAAGTCTATATTTGCAGTTTTGCTCTGAGTTAGTTTACCATTTGATACCGAACTTGAATAAACAATTGAATATCTTTGCGCATTTTCCGTTCCAACAAAACTCAAAATACAATCTTGCGATATTTGTATATCTTTTGGGGCTTGTAGTCTTGTAACTATGCTTGATGTTTCTATACCCGAGTTGATGAAATTCTTTGAGCCTATTACTCTTACTGTGACATAGTACTTGCCAGACTCAATTGCTTGGTTAAGCGTAATTGATTGTTCAGTTGTCTCTAAATCTTGTGCAAATAACTCGTTATCTTTATATAGGTTCACCAAATATTTTACTGTGGCAGTACTTCCGCTTAGCACACTATCGTCAAAAGTCCAAGATACTTTTAAGTCTTCTTGGTCTTCATTGTCGTCTGTTACAATTGTTATATCCATAACATTTGATAATTTTGTGAATAATGCACAATCTGAATAATATGACGAGAGTTTGCTGGTTGTGTTTTCATTTACACTAAATCCAGCGATATTTATTTTCACACTAACATTAATATCGTTTGTATTCAATTCTTTTATTATACTTTGAATACTCTCGTCGTCTGTGGAAATTGATGCTGTATTATTAAAATCTAGATATTTCGAGTTTTCCTCTAATGTATCGCCTTTTGCCACTAGTTTTAGTTTATAGTTGGTATTTTCCAAACTTTCCCAAAAAATCGAGTTATTGTCAATTGTTGGAGCACTAGGTGTGTATGTTCTTTCAAATTTGAATTCACTTTCTGGACTATCAAGATAGTACCAACCACCATTCGTATAATCTTTTGCGATAAGTTTTACCTTTACAGTAAACGCACCATCATAACTCGACAAGTTATATACATCATCAATTTTGTTTACATCACCACCATTGATTGTCATCGATATCCTTGCAAGTTGAATATATTTTTGAATAATGATATATGGTTGAATAAGCTTTTTTTGATTCATATCAACAATTAAACCATCTTCTAGTTTTATATATCTTAAACTATAATTCGTTTGAGCAATAACATTTTCATCATTGTCTATCGCCAACGCAGAAACATGCGTCAGTCTCTCCACCGTTGCAGTCATATAGTCTGAATAGATATAGCCACTACCCTTTACTTGAAGTTGAATATTGTATACCCCCTCGTCTACAACATAGTCGGTTATATCATAAGACAAGTCTGCTGTAGTGAATGTTGTCGTGTATTCATCTTCGTTAGATTTTTTGATTTTTAGTTCATAATTCACGTTTTCTTTTTCGCTAGTGTCCCAATTTACCAAAACCTTGTCTCCATCCTGTGCAACTCTTAGATTTTTATCATTTTCTAGCTTATGAATTAAAACCGAGTCACTTGCTGGTGAAGTAAAATAGTATGCCGTAGCACTTGTTAAATCTATAGACGTTCCGCCGTTATAAACATATTTTAATGAAACATTGTAGTCTTGTGTTTTATCAATATCACTAAGTTCATCGCTAGTTTCGACATCAATAGTCTTTTCAGTTATTTCAATACTTTTTAATTTCGTGCCCTGAGCAAAAGTTAGTTCATATACAAAATCGTCATGTCCCACTTCTTCCCAAGATAGTATTGTATTTTCCAGTTCTGGTTTTTGTGGTGTTTGCAATCTTTCTATTGTGAAAGTTCTTGTGTCGCTATCAAGATAATAGGTACTACCTATTGACATTGATTGAGTAACATATTTTGCTTCTATATTATATGTGCTTTCACTCACTGAAAGTTGAGTTGAAACAACGCCATTTATCTTTATTTGAGTTTGTTCTAGACCCGCCATTGAACTTTCGCTGTTTACAATAGGCAATATTACTCCTTCTTTTGTTAGCGAAAATTTAGTTGGAGCAGAATATTTAACAAAATTCAAAACACATTCATCTGAAGCCAAAATTCTCTCATCACTGTTATTCCTTGCAATTGCCCTTAATGTGTATGAACCAACCTGAGATAGTTTGTTCGATAAATCAATTGACTCGTTTGGTTCACCTTCACTATCATAGACAACTATATCGTCAAGCGTAACTCTATAGCCGGTAGCAAGCGGTACTTTTGTTATTGTAATTGTTAAATTTTCTCGATTAAATTTGATTGTTGGGGTGCTTAATTTGTAATCTTTTTTGAAAGTTTGCGAAGCATAGTCAAGGCTATCAAGATACAATTGACTGCTCGATGTGAACCCAACTGCTTTAATAAAAATCTCATAGTTGCCATAATCCAGTGATGAATAACCGTACTGTGTGTTATCTACTGTGGTTTTTGTGCCATATAGTTCGCCGTTTTTATTGATGTAATACTCATAAGTTTGAGTGTTTTGAAGTGGTGGTTGCCAAGTGACAAGTTTTTTGGTTTCGTCATTCGAGATAACAACATTTGGCTGTCTCACCACACTTATAGGTGTTTCTGACGAAATTGTAACATAGTCTTTTTCAATATCTTGTGTTTTCGACGCTCTTATTGTTATTTTATATGTTCCAACTTTAGCAAACAATTCATCTACATTTCCAAAACTATTGTCTTCAATATTTCTTTGAAGTAGAGCTGATTCTTCGCCTTGATAACTCACAGTATATTCATATGTATCCGCACCCGTAACATCACTGTGTTCTATGTAGTATTTGCCATCTTCTACCCATTGTTTAACATCTGACAAATCAAGTGATGCTAGGTTATTAAAATATAAAGTGTTTGACTTATTGGAATTTACTTGTGTGTTTGTTTGAGCTTTTGCATAAGCAATGACTGTGTATAGTCCTATATTTTTTTTAGTCCAGTGATATTTGCCCTGCTCAAGTATTGGACTGGTTTCTTTTGTTATGGTTTCAGTTTTGTTTTGATATGTTATTTGTAAGATAATTTCCTTACCTTCATAGTTGGAAAATAATATTGCGTTGCTGGTTTGGTCGAATGATAGGACAATTGGACTTAGTTTTGTTATCTCGGTTAATTTACTTTCATTTTCACTATTTAGATAAATTTCACTATCCGAAGATTTGCTATCGCTAACCGCAACCAAAGAGATTTCGCTATAGGTATTTGGTTCTATTAAGCTTGTGATATCAAAATTATTTCCACTGGTTTGGTTTATTTTTGTGCTTATAGTAGAACTATCGCCTATTTTAGTTACAATTTCATAGTGGAAATTGCCCGACATTGTGTTTTCCCAAGAAACAATACCATCATTTATAGAAATTTGTGGTGCAACAAGACGAATCCATGTCTTTTTCCCACTTTCGCCCTTTGAAACATTGTCCCCATCTTTTATTGAATTAACTTGGATAGTGTAACGTTGAACTTGTGTCGCACTTTTATCGCCAAGGTCAATTGAAAATTCTCTCTCGGTGGTTTGACCATAGTTTACGCCATTTATTATAACTTCGAACCTTGCGACATCTTCGTTTGCATCCCATGTTAGTTTTTTGTTGATGTCGTCATAATTTAGGTTCGTTGGGCTTTCTAGTTTTGTAATTACAATTGACTGAGAATAATCTGATCCAAGATATACTTCACGATTGTTTTGTTTAATTGGATCACATTTTACTTTTATTTCATACGTTCCACTCAAAGTTAAATCATAGGAGTTGGAATTTACTTGTACTTCTTGTGCTTCTTCGTCGTTGTGTTTTATCGAAAGCGTATATGATGAAACACCCCTTATTTCGCCATTTAGGTTTATACGGACTTTATCCCAAGTTACACTGTTCATCTGTTTATCAAATTTAAGTCCCGTTGGAGCATCACTAGATGTTGGTTTTTGCAAAACTTTCACTTCTATGAATGCACTTACCGTTTCGTAAGTCGCAGTTACCATTGTTGTACCAAAAGAAACCGCTGTTATTTTGAAATTACTTACAGTCAGTACGCTTGTGTCCAAGGATTTGATTGATATATCTTCCTTGTCCATATTTTGAGCACTTAAACTTTCGGTCAAGTCGAGAGTGTCACCAACATACATTTCAAGTTTTGGGTTGGAAAATGAGATGCTATAGTCTTTTTGCTTGCCACAACCTGCAACAAGTGTTATACACAGAATTCCCAAAATACCGAATATGTAGGAAAATATTTTTTTTAGTGATTTTTTTTTCATAGGAATGCTCCTTTTGGCATAATTTTCATTTGCAATTTTATTCTAACACTTTTTTATGCTTTTTATCAAATAAAATTAGCATGTTTTTTGAAAAAATATTTATTTTATAAATAAAGCAAAATTTTGTAATAAAAA
>CAYQLL010000017.1:0-12035 GCA_964418405.1 uncultured Christensenella sp.
GGTGCTAAAGTCAATGGACAAATAAAACCACTTTCTAGTAAAATGAAAAATGGTGACATTGTTGAAATAATCACTTCTCAAAATAGCAAAGGTCCATCAAAAGACTGGCTTAAAATCGTTAAAACTGAAGGCGCGAAATCAAAAATAAATCAATATTTTAAGCATAATTTAAGAGAAGAAAACATAAAATTGGGACAAAGTATGCTTGAACAAGCGATTAAAAACAAAGGCTATATGCCAAGCAAACTTTTAATTGATAAATATTTAGATGTAACTCAATTTAAGTATGTTTTTAATACAAGCGACGAACTTTATGCATCAATTGGTTATGGTAGTGTCCCTGTAAATAATATTTGTAACAAAATTTGTCAAATGTATGAAGAAGACCATAAAGATGAAATTCAAGTAGAAAATATTCCAAAACTTAACCAAACACTCACAATAAGGAAAAACAAAGACGGTGTTTTGATAGATGGTGACAGTGGAATGTTAATTAGATATGCAGGTTGTTGCACTCCTATCTTCGGAGAGAGTATAACTGGATATATTTCACGTGGAAGAGGTGTTACTATTCATTGTTCAAATTGTAAAAATTTAAAATATTTGGAGCAAGATAGACTAATTGATGCAGTTTGGGATGATAATTTTGCAAATAGAAAGTCGTCAGTTGTTGTGAAAATTATATCCACAAAAAACGACAGTTTCTTAATGTCGCTTACAACCGACCTTGTTGCAAAAAATTACAAAATTTTGGGGCTTGAAAGTAGGCAAACATCATCTGGCAAAATTGGGACTACACTAAAAGTCGAAATATCAAGTAGTGACGATGTTGAAAGAGTTTTGCAAATTCTTAGAGATATAAAAGGCGTTGAAGAAGTTTTTAGGGTGGGTAGATAATGAAAATAATAACTAATTATGAAAAATTTTATAACGAGATATACAATGTTTGCCACTTATTTTATCCAGACGAAAAACTAAACGATGAAGAACCGGTAATCACTCACAAAATGACTATAAACAAAAATCTTATAACAAATGATTACACAATAAAAAACAAAGACGATATTTTTAGTTTATGTGAACAAAAAGTCCTAAAACAAACAAACGATACATTAGAAGATCGAAGACAACTAAAACGTTTTGCAAAACTTACATTATACAAACTTTTTTCCACACATTTTAACAAAAATATGCCCTGGGGTTCGCTTACTGGCATTAGACCAACCAAAATTGGTTATGACCTTATAAAGCAAGGCGTTGATCCATATATGCTAACAGAAGCACTTATGGAGAATTTTTTGGTATCAAGAGAAAAAGCAATGCTTGTGTCAAGTGTAATTAGAAACCAAAAGTGCATCATTCGAAACGATAAACTTATAGATCTTTATATAAATATTCCTTTTTGCCCAACAAGATGCAACTATTGTTCGTTCATATCTTCTGAAATAGATAAAGTACGCGACCTTATGCCCAAATATTTGGAATGTTTAATAAAAGAAATAAATGCCACAAAAGAAATTATAAATGATTGTGCATATATTGTTAGAACAATTTATATTGGCGGGGGGACACCAACTGGACTATCAGCAAATGAACTTGATCTACTGCTTGGCAATATAAATTATCCTGTAAATGAATTCACTGTTGAATGCGGTAGGCCGGACACAATAACCGAGGACAAGTTAAAGGTATTAAAAGAACATAATGTCACAAGAATAAGCATAAATCCACAAACGTTTTGTGATGCAACGCTTAAAAGAATTGGGCGAAAACACACAGTAAAAGATGTGATAGAGGCCTATAAAATTGCACTAAAATATGATTTTAATGTCAACATGGATTTAATTGCTGGACTTACTGGTGAACCTTTTAGAACATTCAAAAAGAGTATTCAAACAGTACTAGAACTTGCTCCCGATAATATAACTGTTCATACATTGTCAAAAAAAAATGGGTCAATTGTTACAATAAATAACGAAGAAAACACAAATGACGTAGAAATTGAAGAGATGATTACTTATTCAACAACGACTTTGCAACAAAATGGTTACAAGCCATATTATTTATATAGACAAAAAAATCAACTTGCCGAGCAAGAAAATGTTGGATATTTTAGAGAGAAACCTTGCATTTTTAATATTGATAGTATGGAGGAAACAACATCAATTTTGGCTTGTGGAGCAAATGCAATATCAAAAAGGGTGTATAGTATTGATAATAGAATTGAAAGGCTTGCCAATGTTAAAGACATTCGCGAATATATAAACAAAATAGATGAATTAATTGCAAAAAAACGCGAATTATTTTGCCGAAAAAACTAGACAAGTTTACATTTGTGTGATATAATCATTTTGTTTTTGTCCAAGTGTGCAGGTATTTGCTATCCTCAGGCGGTATACTTCATTCTTGGCGTAAATAGAAAATAGGAGGAAAATATGTTAAAAGAAAGAAAACAAGAAATTATTGAAAAGTTTGCTCAAAGTGAACATGACACTGGTTCTGCTCAAGTTCAAGTTGCACTACTCACTGAAAGAATCAATGAATTAACTGAACACCTAAAAGCAAATCCAAAAGACAATCATTCTAGACGTGGACTTTTGAAACTTGTTGGAAAGAGAAAAGGTTTTTTGGCTTATCTTGAATCAAAAGACATCGAAGCGTATCGTGCTTTGAAGAAAGAATTGAATATAAGATAATTTAAGGGGGCAATTGTTTTTGCCCTCAATTTTTTAGTAAAAGAGGTAAAAATGAGTAATATAGCAAAAATTTTTGAAACAGAGATAGGGGGAAAAAGGGTAACAGTTGAAACTGGCAAATACTGCGAGCAAGCAAACGGCTCGTGTCTTGTTCGATGCGGGGAAACCGTTGTTATGGTAAATGTAACGATGGCAAAGCAGGCGAGAGATGGAATAGATTTCTTTCCACTTGGCGTTGATTTTGAGGAAAAAATGTATTCAGTTGGAAAAATTCCAGGCGGATACAAAAAGAGAGAAGGTAGACCTGCAGACAAAGCAATTTTAATTTCAAGACTTATTGACCGTCCACTTCGTCCACTTTTCCCAAAAGGCTTTTTCAACGATGTGGCAGTAGTTGCAACAGCACTTTCGGTTGATCCAGATGTCGCCATTGAACCACTTGCTATGCTTGGTTCAAGTATTGCACTTACGATAAGTGATATTCCATTTCAAGGACCAACAGGTTCGTGTCTTGTTTCGTGCGTTGATGGCAAGTTTATTGTAAATGCAACGGAAGAAGAAAGAGAAAAAAGTTCAATGCACTTAACTGTCAGCGGAACAAGCGAAGCCATCTTGATGGTTGAGGCAGGTGCAGACGAAGTTAGTGAAAGTGTTATGCTTGACGCAATTATGTTTGCTCACGAAGAAATCAAAAAACAAGTTGCTTTCCAATTAAAAATGAAAGAGGAAATTGGAAAACCAGTTGCAGATTATGTGAGTTATCTTCCAAAAGAAGATGTTGAAACCGCTGTAAGGGAATATGCTTATGACAAATTAGTTAAGGCATTAGACACTTTTGACAGAGAAACAAGACAACATAATCAAGAGGCAGTTGACACTGACACAAAAGAGCATTTCGCTGAAATTTTTCCAGATAGGGAACGAGAAATTAGTGATGTTCTCTACAAACTGACGAAAGAAATAGTTAGAGGTAAAATCTTAAATGATGGCATTCGTCCAGACGGAAGAAAACTCACCGAAATTAGACCTATTTGGTGCGAAGTCGGTGTTTTGCCAAGAGTTCACGGCACAGGTGTGTTCACTCGTGGACAAACACAAGTTTTAACAACTTGTACCCTAGGTCCAGTTTCTGACGCTCAAGAAATTGAAATTTTGGATGAAGATGATGAAGTAAAAAGATATATTCATCACTACAATATGCCACCATATGCAACAGGCGAAGCAAGACAACTCAAAAGTCCGGGAAGGCGTGAAATTGGACACGGCGCACTTGCTGAAAGAGCACTTGTTCCAGTTATTCCAAGTGAAGAAGAGTTTCCTTATGCAATAAGACTTGTAAGTGAAGTTTTGTCGTCAAACGGTTCGTCGTCTATGGCATCAACTTGTGGTTCAACACTCGCTCTTATGGATGCAGGTGTTCCAATCAAAGCACCAGTTGCGGGAATTGCAATGGGACTTATCAAAGACCCAAATACTCATAAAGTTGCAGTGCTTAGCGACATTCAAGGCATGGAAGATTTCCTTGGCGATATGGACTTTAAGGTTACTGGCACAACAAAAGGTATCACAGCAATTCAAATGGATATCAAAATAAAAGGCATAGACAAAGGAATTTTGACAACCGCTCTTGAACAAGCAAGACAAGGCAGAATATTCATTATGGACAAAATGCTTGAAGTTATCAAAAAACCAAGACCAGAGATTAGCAAATACGCACCAAAAATTATCACATTTGACATTAAACCAGACAAAATAGGCGATGTTATTGGGAAACAAGGTTCAACAATTAACAAAATTATTGAAGAAACAGGCGTTAAAATTGATATTAATGACGATGGCAGAGTATTTATAGCAACACCGAATGCAGAAATGGCAGAACGTGCAAAAGAAATCATTTTAAACATTGTTGATGAATTTGAAGTTGGCAAAATTTATTCAGGCAAAGTTGCAAGAATAATGAACTTTGGAGCGTTTGTGGAAGTTTCACAAGGCAAAGAAGGAATGATTCATATTTCAAAACTTAGCGACAAGCGAGTTGAAAAAGTTGAAGATGTTGTAAAAGTTGGAGATATGGTACAAGTTGAAGTTATCAAAATTGACGACAAGGGCAGAGTAGATTTCAAACTTATCGCAAAATGCTAAACTAAATCAAAAGCACACACTTAGGCAAAACTAAATGTGTGTTTTTTTAATATCAAAGCAATATTTTGCATATGTTATACTATGAAAAAATTATCGGAAAAATTTGTGAGAAAACATATTGTCAATTTTGTCTTAGTTATTATGCTTGTATCGTTATTCTCTCTAACAATACTAACGCAAACTGTTGGCGTGTTTGGGTCTAACACTTATGCACCATTTTATCATGGCAACAAAGGAAATAATAATGTGTCAATTATGATAAATGTTTATCAGGGAACAGAATATTTGCAAACTATTCTTGAAACACTTAAACAATATAATGCAAAAGTTACATTTTTTGTTGGGGGATGTTGGGCTATTAAAAACAGCGATATAATACAAAAAATGATTGATGATGGTCACGAAATTGGTAATCACGGATATTTTCACAAAGACCATAAAAAACTTTCAAAAATTGATAACAAAAAAGAAATGGAACTAACACACAATGTTATACAACAAGTTTTTGATTACACAATAAAGCTGTTTGCACCCCCATCTGGTTCTTTTGGGCAAAATACACTTGATGCGGCAAAAGAGATGGACTATCAAACAATTATGTGGACAAAGGACACAATCGATTGGCGTGATAGCAATGAAAATGTTTTATATACACGTGCAACAAAAAATCCAAGCAGTGGTGATTTGATTTTGATGCACCCAACTTTGGCAACAAGCAACATACTTAGTAAAGTTATTTCATTTTATCAAAAAGAAGGATATAATTTGACAACAGTTTATCAAAATATTTTGTAAACAACACTTGGAATTTGCCTAAAAAAGTGATATAGTAGATATGTATATTATTTTGAGAGGTTAAAATTGGCTGTTTACAATTTATCAAATGAACCCAAAAAAGAAAAACGTTCACAAAAAGATAAAAACAAAATTATTGGTATAACACTTGTCAGTGTTTCAACTGTCATATTTTTTGTGTTGCTCACAAGTATCATCCCATTTTTGAAGTCATTTATTTTGGGTGTTTTTGGTTTATTTTCCTATCCGCTTTTTATTACGACTTTTGTGATTGGAACCGCACTTATTAACAACAAAAAATATGTTATGACAACAAAGTATATTGTATATCTCTCTTGTGCTATTATGTCTCTTCTTTGCATTTTGCATCTTTTGTTTATTAGTACTTCTGGGACTTTCTTTGAGTATCTTGGAAGGTGCTATACACAAAAGATGACAGCAGGTGGAATTATTTGCGGAATTTTAACTGCTCCATTTATATTTATACTCAATAAGGCAGGGGCATACATTATTTTTAGTATACTACTTGTGATTTTTAGTGCACTTCTTGCGGACTATATATATTATCTCAACAAGTCTCAAATACTAAAAAAACCAATTCAAATTCAAACAGTTATCCCACAAAATACAGCTGTTGTTTTATCAAAACAAGAAAATGAGAAAAAAGACGAAAAAGTCAACATTGTGCTTGATGCAAAAGTACAAAATGAGCCAAAAGAAGATATTGCCAAGCGAAAACTTGGACTTATTAAGTCTAATTATATAACAGATGAGGATATGCCCAAAAAGCAACACCAGCCGCAACTTTGTAGTAGTGCATCAATTAGAGAATATTTACTTTCACAAGATGATAAAGTTGATATGTCAAAATACAATAGACAAAAACTTCCAACTATGACTAAAGATATGAACAATGCATTAAATGACATAAAAAATGAGAGTAATTCGTCTGTTTATTCCAAGCCAAACATAATTTTACACGATAATTCAAACGATTATTCATCAATAGACAACGATGAAATTGTAGAAAAACCTACGGCATATTTTGCTCCACAAGTTGAACAAACACAAGAAAGTAATAACCTAGACAAAGACTCAGATTTTGAAAAACAAATTCTAAATTCACTTGCAACAGTTGTTAAAGAAGGAAACAATAAGATGAGCAGTAATTTTGTAAAGCCTAAACAAGAACAACAAACAATTTCTGAGATTGAGCCGAAACCTAAAAAGCAAATTAAATACATTTATCCTACTTTTGATTTGCTTACAACAAAATCAATGGATTTAAGCGAACTCAATGAAGATGTTATGCAAAAAAGAGTACAACTTGAAGATGCTCTAGAAACCTTTGGAATTCCAGCAAAGGTAATTAATGCAGTTGTAGGTCCCGCTGTTACACGATATGAACTTGAAATGCCAGTTGGAATTTCGGTCAAAAAAGTACTTGCACACCAAGATGACATTGCACTTAACCTGGCTGCTAATGGTGACATTCGTATTGAAGCACCAATACCGGGCAAAAGTGCAGTTGGAATTGAAGTACCAAATGAAAGAATTGCAACTGTTGGACTTAAAGATATGATTGTTTCAAGCGATTTCCAAAATTCCAAAAACCCACTAACTTTTGTTTTAGGAAAAGATATCACAGGTAATGTGAAATTGTGTAATCTTGCAAAAATGCCACACCTTTTGGTTGCAGGCTCAACGGGAAGCGGTAAATCTGTGTGTCTAAATGCCGTTATTTTAAGTCTTATCTACAAAACATCTCCAGACGATGTGCGACTTATTCTAATCGACCCAAAACAAGTTGAATTTTCTATCTACAACGGACTTCCACATCTTTTAGTGCCAAATGTTATAACAGATAGCGAAAAAGCACTAAATGCTTTATCTTGGGCTGTTAATGAGATGGAAAGAAGATACTCTCTAATCAAAAATGCAGGACTTAGAGATATGTCAGAATACAATAATAGTAGCGATGTGATGGAAGGCAAAGCCGATAAACTGCCATATATTGTTGTAATAATTGACGAAGTTGCAGATTTACTTATGACATCTAAAAAAGAAGTTGAAGAAAAGATTGCAAGACTTGCTCAAAAATCAAGAGCAGCAGGTATACACTTAATTTTGGCAACGCAAAGACCTTCAGTCGATGTTATCACAGGTACAATGAAAAATAACTTCCCATCAAGAATTTCATTCAAACTTATGAGTTTCGCGGACAGTAAGACAATTTTGGATCAAGCGGGTGCTGAAAAACTTTTAGGGCGTGGAGATATGTTATACAAGCCGGGCGATGCACCAGAACCACGAAGAATACAAGGTTGTTTTGTAACAACCGAAGAAGTTGGAAATATTGTTGAATTTGTCAAAGAGAAAAATAGTGAATACGATTTCGATGCAAACGTCGAAAGTTATATCAAAAACCCACAAAAACAAGACGTATTCTCTCAAAATAATGGCGAATCGTCTGGAGAGGGTGGCACAGACCCACTTTTGCCACAGGCGCTAAAATGCGTGATTGAAAATGGACAAGCATCAATTTCTATGCTTCAAAGACGCTTGGTTATTGGTTATCCAAGAGCAGCAAGAATTATTGACCAAATGCAACAAAAAAATTATATTTCCGCTCAAGATGGCAGCAAACCAAGAACAGTTTTGATTACCATGGAAGAATACGAAGAATTATTTGGAGATGAATAATGAACGAAAAAGAACTATTAGAAAAAAAAGTTAGTGCAATAAGTTTAGGTTGCGACAAAAATAGAGTCGACCTTGAGCATATGCTTGGGAAAATTAAAGAATATGGTTTTTGTGTCATTGATAATGTGGAAGATGCAGAAATAATCATTGTAAACACTTGTTCGTTTATTGCTCCAGCAGTAAAAGAAGGGATTGACAACATACTTATGGCTGTCAATCAAAAAAAATTAAAATGCGAAAAAGTTATTGTTACAGGGTGTTTGACGGAAAGGTATTTCACCGAATTAAAGCAAGAATTTCCAGACGTTGACGCTTTTGTTAGGATAAAAGATAATGATACGATACTTTCTGTTATTTTTGACATTTATAACGTTGAGTACAAAAACAAATATCGCGGGAATGCTAGACTTGTCACAACATACAGTCACTATGCATATCTAAAAATTGCTGATGGTTGCAATAATGGTTGTGCGTATTGTACAATACCAAGGATAAGGGGCAGATATCGCTCTGTGCCTATGGATGAACTTGTCAAAGAAGCAAAAACTCTTGCAAGTGGCGGAGTTAAGGAACTTATCATTGTTGCGCAAGATATAACGAGATATGGCGAAGATTTGTATGGCAAAGTTTGTTTGATTGAGTTATTAGACAAACTTAGCAAAATAAAAGAAATTGAGTGGATAAGATTGCACTATTGCTATCCAGAAATGATAACAGAGGAACTTTTGGAGTTTATGCAAAACAACCCAAAAATTTGTAAATATCTAGATATTCCACTCCAACATATAGACGACAAAATTCTCAAAGTGATGAATAGGAATTGTAACGAAAAACAAACTAGAGAACTTATCACAAAAATAAAGACAAATTATCCAAATTTTAGCATTAGAACAACATACATAGTTGGTTTTCCAAATGAAAAACATTATCAATTCAAAAAACTAATAAAGTTTTTACAAGAGTCAAAACTAAATAATGTTGGATTTTTCCCATTTTATCGTGAAGAAAAAACAAAAGCATACTATCTTAAAGGACAAGTGCCTAATTTTATTAAAAAATTAAGATTAAAAAAAGCACAAAAAATTCAAGGGCGAATTGCAACTGAACTAAATAATAATAGAGTAGGACAAGTTACAAAAGTTTTGATTGACTATTTTGATGAATGTAATGGTAATTTCTATGGAAGGGATGAATTCCAGTCCCCAGAAGTCGATTTTATTTTTGAAATAGAGGATAATGGGAAAATTGAGTGTGGAAAGTTTTACAATATTAAAATAATAGGTTATAATAATGGTGTATTTAAGGGAGAGATAGAATAATGAAATTAAATTTACCAAACAAATTAAGTATACTTAGAATTTGCTTTATACCTTTTGTAATGTTTTTTTACTTGCAAAATTTTTGGGTGTGGGGGAAAGTGGTTGCACTTGTTTTGTTTATCTTGGCAATTCTAACAGATATGCTAGACGGCAAGATTGCGAGAAAATATAATATGGTAACCGACCTTGGCAAATTGCTTGACACAAATGCAGACAAAATTTTGATTTTGGCAGGACTACTTTTAGTTGTTGTTGACGGCACACTACCAAATCCATATGGTGTTATAACTGCGATTTTGATTCTTGGTCGCGATATGGTAATTTCCGCCTTTCGTCAAATTGCAGCTTCCAAAAACTATGTTATGGCAGCAGATATGCTAGGAAAAATAAAAGCAACAGTCATTGACATTGCAGTTAGTATGCTTATGCTACTTGCATTCTTTGTAGATTATGGTGTAAATCAAACATTTGTAAATGTTTATGCGATAGTATGCTATGTTGCAATGGGAGTTGGCGTTGTGCTAAATATTTGGTCAATGCTCAATTATATGATAAAAAACAAAGATGTAATAAAAGAAGATAACAATTAAAGATATGATGTAAAGTTTGCAAAAGAAGGAAAAATGGTCAATATATATACAATTTCAGATAAAGCACTTATGGGGAAACAAATCAACATTTTGTCCGCCTATATTGCAGAATGCTTTTTCAAGAATAATATCAAAATTGACAAGCAGTGCATACTAAGTAGCACTGCTGATTTTTCAACTTTAATGCAAGAAAATTGTCAAGATGAAATCAATATTTTTTTGGTTGACAAGTCTTGTAATAGCCTAAACCAATGTCTGTGTGATATAACTAAAAGTGTCATAATTGAAAATCCATATGCAAAAAATGCCATATTTGAGTATTACAAAAAATTATCTATACCAATGGAAAAAGATGTAATGGATGAGTGGAAAATGCCATCAAAAGCACGAGCAATAATAAACCCAACAAACACAATACAAGGGTATATACTAAAACATAACACCACAATATATTGTGTTTTACCTAATATCTATGATGAGGCAAAGTTGATGTTTGATGATGTCGCACTTTCATTTATTTTACAAGAGCAAAAGAAAAAATACAAAAACTTTACATTTAAATCTTTTGGTCTTACAAAAGAAGTTATACTAGCAATAATTAATGATGAGATAAAAAACAAAAACAAAGTCAGTGTAAATTTATTTGAAAAACCAATGGAAGTTGATATTGTTGTAAAATCTTTGGAAGATAACATTGAACTTGATAACATTGCAAAAAATATTTTTCTCAAACTGGACAAGTATATATATTCAGTTGAGGATATACCAATAGAAAAAGTTGTGTACAAACTTCTAAAATTAAGCGACATTAAAGTATGTTTTGCTGAAGATATAACTTGTGGTGAACTTTGTAGTAATCTTTCAAGGCAAGATATCGACGCCAAAAATTATATAGGCGGTTGTGTTGTTGTGCCAAATACTGATTCAAAAATACAAAATTTGGGAATAGAAAAGTCGCTAATTGATAAGGCGGGAGAAATAAGTGCGGATGTTGTTTATCAAATGGCAGTAAATATGCTAAAATCTTCTAACGCTGATGTTGCAGTTGCTAATGTTGGAAATTATCAAAACAAGGAAAACTTGCAAAACGGTCTTTGTTATATTGCGGTTGGAGATAAAAAAGAAGTCCACGTCTACAAAAACATTTTCAAAGGTGATTTTAGGGAGATTAAACAGTCAATAACATTGGCAAGTTATTTCTATCTTATAAAAAAACTCAAAAAAAATGATTTACATTTTGACAAAAATACTATTTAATTATTAGGAAATTTTGATAATTTGTGTTATACTACGAGTAGAAATTCGGAGGAAAAATGGAAGAGAATAAAAAGAAACTTTTAGATCAAGCAATTTTACAAATTGAAAAGCAATTTGGAAAAGGGGCAATAATGCGAATGGGTGATGCACCAGTCCAAAAAATTGATGTTATCCCAACAGGATGCTTGCCACTTGATATTGCACTTGGTATTGGCGGTATTCCAAGAGGAAGAATTATTGAAATATATGGACCTGAATCATCTGGAAAAACAACTTGCGCCTTGCACATAATTGCCGAAGCACAAAAAATGGGGGGAACGGCTGCCTTTATTGACGCAGAACACGCACTTGATCCACTTTATGCAGAAAAACTTGGTGTTGATGTTGATGGACTTTATGTTTCACAACCAGACAATGGTGAGCAAGCACTTGACATTTGTGACACATTAGTCAGAACGGCACCAGTTGATGTTGTTGTTGTTGACTCAGCTGCAGCACTAACACCAAAAGCAGAAATTGACGGCGATATGGGA
>CAYQLL010000018.1:0-11675 GCA_964418405.1 uncultured Christensenella sp.
TTTAACAAGTACAGCTGACAAACTAACAGAAAAAAATGACTACCTTGTACGTACTTTTACTTTTATTATTGATAGAAACGGAATAATTTCCACACCACAACTTACGGAAGACACACAGACTATGCATAGTTATGTCGGTGATGCGATTAAAGTTATTGTTGGTGAGAGTGATAGTGCAGTTACATTTGACGATATTTATCTCGCAACAAACACAAAATATAACAACACACCGATTCTTGAAACAAACAAACTTCCAGTATTCTTATGGATTCCATCATACACATATGGTTACGCATTCAGTGCAGGCACGAAGTTTAACGAAGAGGGTAGCATAATAAACTACACCAACGAGTTGAGTGGCGAAAAAGTTAAGATTACTTCGTATTCCCTATCCGCAACTGTGCAATATGCTTTGAATATTTCCGAACTTGACTTATCAAAAGAGATATACACAGGCACTGCCGGGGAGGAAGGAAACAACTATATCTCGTTTAATAACGATGGCACATCATCGGCAAGAACATTCAAAAAAGTTGGTTACTATAGAGTAACAATTAAGAAAAACACACCTTGCATAGACGAATATGGACAAGACACATATAGTTTTATATTTAGCATTAGTGCTAGTCAGCCAAAATTTTCGATAACAAACGAAGATGGAACAGAATTTAACAAAGATAGAAATCAAACTTCCTACACCAACCAGAATTCCATTCAACTAAGGTGGGAAGATTCAACGAATAAATTCGATGCCAAAATTAACAAAGAAGCAATATATTATTCCATAAACGGCAAGGCAAAAGTTCAAATCAAAAGTTCTCTTATCTCAACAGATGAAAATATGAACATAATTAAACTTAATCTTAAAGATATAAATGGCTATCACAATGGCGACAAAATTCAATTCTTTATGCAATATGAAGGAAATGAGAGTGACTATCCTACAAATTGCTTCCAAACTTCAAGCGTTTTGTGTGTTGACACTGTTGCACCAGAGAAAAATGTCAACAACTTGGTTAGTCTTAGTGGAATAAATAAATCTGACCTAAGAGTTGTTGAAGATAAATATAACACTTCAACCACAACGGGACTATACAAGTACTTTGCTTTTGCTGTGGATATATCAAAATTGGAAGCCATTATAGATTTTGCTAAAAATGAAAATGGCGAATCATATTTGATGTACTATAGGGTATTTGAAGACGAGACAACTGGTGAGAACACTAAATACAACAATATCTACTCTCAAGAGACAACTCCAAGCGAGTTTGAAAATGCTATACAAAAATTTACTACAATATCAGATATTAGAGCCGCAAACGATTTAATTTCCGATAATGAAAATTTGCTAAATAAATATATTGAAATTGTGGAGCAAGACCTTGCTGGAAATATCACAATTTACACCATCTATCTATCCGATTTATCAAAACTAAGTACATCTGATGCAATCGTATATTCACAAAATAACAAGGAGCTTAGTCAAAAAATAAATCACGCATCACTTAATTCAAACACTTCAATTTATGCAAAAAGTTCGTTTGAAATTAATGATTTTAGTGTAACGAATGGTGCAAGTGCAAAATACATATGGAACAAAGTCACTATAAAAAATAATACTTATATTAGAACACCTTATTCAAGTGACAAATATTATGATCTAAGCAAGTACAATCCGATTGACATTGAAAGCAGTGAGACAAATCTTGTTGATATAACAAAACTTGGCACAAGTAATCAAAAACAAACAATAAAATTTGAACTTGTTCCACTTTATGGTTCAATAACATTGTCCGTTTCTGTTCTTAACACTTCCCTTTCTGTGTTGCATACAAGCACAATAAGCGAGTATTCATCACAAGAAGGAATTTTGATTAAAATCCCAAATAGTTCATCAAGTATTGATGCAACAATTTATGCAACAAGAGTACAAATTGACAGATATGTTTTGGATAAAGAAAGTGATAATTATGTTGCAAAAACCATTTACCTTGAAGACAAAGATTTATACTTTGCATCTGCTGGGCAACAACTTGTAAGTACAACATTGTATTCACTTTCATATGTAAGTTATTTTGGAAATACTTATATTAAAATTACAGTTGCATCCCCTGTCACTAACACATTCTATAAATACGAAGTGACCGATAACTTTAACGAAACCTACAAAAGCACAAACATTTACAATAGCGAAGTTGTTGAAAAAGAACTTGCTTGTGATGTCGATTTCGTGGAACTATATGAAAGTGGTGTGAAATATTACTACACAACAAGTGATGTAACATTTACATACAACAGTGCAAAAGATAAAATAATTTTAACAGTTAGCACACAAAATGGCTCTTATATTGACAGTCAAACTTTTGATTTCAGTCAAAGCGAAGACATCGATAAATATAATAATTCCGGTTTTGGAACATGGAGTTCTGCTCAAGATTCAAAAATTTGCATTGTCAAAATGCAAAAAGTTAAACAAGATATGTCAAATAGTTTAACTGGTGGTGAGAGAAAGTTCACAATAAAAAAATACATAGCGATTGATGACACAACATCTGTTCAAAGTTACGACACACTAAATGTTGTCATATTCAACAGAATCCCTGAAATTACACTACTTGGCACACTAAATCAAAATGAAAATGAGTTATTTAACAAAGATGCAATGTATGGAAGTGATATAAAAATCACATTCAAACAATCGTCAAGCAAAATTCTATGTGATGTGTACTTGCAACCTGAAAATAAGACAATTGAAAAAATAAACTCTGGAAAAGTTGTTAGCGAAGCACAAAAGTATTATTTGATAATCAAGTACACAAGTATATTCACAAATTCAATGTATGACGTTGTCTTGGAATTTACAATCTCGAATAATGAATCAGAGTTCTATAAAGTTGTATATAGAGTTGATGGCACAAGTTACTATGCTAATAAAGTGGAAGGAAATGGCTTTACATATCAAGAAGCAGATGGAACAATCGAGCGTACAATTGATGACCACTTTATCTTAAACACCAAAGATTATGAGATAGTTTGCAACACCGAACAAGGATTCAAAGAAAATGGGGAACCAGAGAAAATTGTTACAAACGGAATTGAAACATATATTCATCATCTCATTAGCGAAAGTGACAGACCAAACTCTTGCACAGTTGCAATAAGTATTATTCCTAAGTCAAATAGTATTCTCAAAAACTACGCATACTA
Source organism: uncultured Christensenella sp. (assembly GCA_964418405.1). Taxonomy (GTDB): domain Bacteria; phylum Bacillota; class Clostridia; order Christensenellales; family UBA1242; genus UBA5893. The sequence continues at coordinate 3,208 of CAYQLL010000018.1, forward strand.
TAAAGATGACGGAACGCCAGTTTCGTTTAGCGGAACATATAAAACATTTGTTGTAAGCAAAGACGAAGATAGCACAACAACAAAACGTATCTCGTGGCAATCATACTATGGTATTGAATCAAATAAAGTTTCTGTAACCATAACATATGGCGACAGTCAAACATCGTACACGCCAAAACTTACGACTGCCGACAATGTGACAAGTCTAACACTCACAACATCTGGGATATATTATCTTATGTTTAGCGATATTGCCGGAAATGTGCATATGTTCAACAATGCAACTGCAACATACAGAATTAACTATCTAAAAACTGTAATCTACACAGTTAATGATGAATCGCCGATTAACAATGCAATATATAATAGTGATGTCGTGATAAAAGTACCAGCATACACATCAAGTTACTATGACCAAACTGGTCAACCAAAACTTTATGCTGAGAGAAATGGCGAAACATATTCTCCTGAAAAAGATAGCTCCAATAGGACATACACTTTCAGTGAGACAGGATTATATAAAGTTTGGTTTAGTGCCTCAGTCACCGACAGTGGCGAAAAAATGGAAATAAACGAACAACCACTTTACTTCTTGATTATAAAAGAGAAAGAATCAAGATGGGCATTTAGTTTTAGCGAGTATGAAAATTATTATGTAAAGCGAATACTCAAAAATGAAGAGGATGTAACAAGTAAACTCACTAATACAAATATGGGTAATATCATCTACAAAGAAGAAGTTAAAGACGGCAAAAAAGTTCAAGTACCATACCTTAAAAACTTCACACTCTCCACAAGTGATGCATTGACTGGAAAAGGACTATACACCGTCACAATTGCAACAGACAACGAGTTTAGTCAAGAGTTTACTTTTGGGCTATGGCTCAACAACCAAACACCTTCCATTCAAGTATCAAAACCAGAAAATAGCGAAACGACGGATACAATTAAAGTTACATTCAATACAAACGATATTTTGGAAGATGTTGGAGATTGCGTACTCAAAATTTCAGGCAAAGATGATATATTCATCAATTACGATAATCTATCAGATGGCAAAATTAAATCAATCAATGAGATTGAACTAACTGATAACAGAACATATTTCATCCAACTCTACAGCGAAAGCGGACGACTTTTGTACTCATATAGAGTTGTAAAAAATGAGCCACTTAATGCAGTATCTATTATAGTTATTGTGGTAAGTTGTCTTGTCGTTGTTGGTCTAACTTTAACATTCATTCTTCTAAGAAAGAAAATGAAAGTAAGATAATCTTACAAAAAAGATTGGAGTGCATCCAATCTTTTTTATCGCAATTTCATCTTGTCCTATTTTATAAAATTGCAAATTTTTACACTTTTCTAAAATAGAAAATCCTAGTATTACATATCCAAACTATTTTGATTAAATAAAAAATTAAATTATTTTAATCAAGGCAAAGTGCCATAATCAAAAGTACAACACTATTATTTTGCCAAGTAGCGAGAAATGGACATTGCGGAAATTGCACCATCACTGCAAGCGGTGATAATTTGTTTTAGTGGAGTTGTGGAAACATCTCCACCAGCAAAAACACCGTCTATATTTGTTTGTTTGTATTCATCAACGATGATATAACCGCTATTATCTAAATTTATGCCCGCCAAAAATTCTGTGTCCGGTTTTCTGCCAATTGCAACAAACAAAGCGGAAACATCAATATTTGATGTTGTATTTGTTTTTTTGTTAAAAACTGTGATATTTTCAAGATTATTTTCCCCACCAAGCGCGACTACTTCGCAAGATAACAAAAGTTTCACAAGTCCTTGTTTTTCAAGTTGTTTAACTTTGTTTACACTTATTTCATCACCGCGAAATTCATCACGCCTATGGATGAGATAAACTTTTTTTGCAATGTTTGATAGATAAATACAATCTTCAAGAGATGTGTTGCCACCACCAACAATTGCAACTTCTTTGTCCCTAAACAATGCGCCATCGCAAGTTGCACAATAACTTATGCCGTTTTGCACATACTTTTTTTCGTTTTGCACCATAAGAGGACGAGCATATGCACCTGTGGCAATATATACACATTTCGAAGTGTACTCACTTTTGTGAGTTTTGACTATTTTTATGTTTCCCAAAAGGTCACAATAAATAACTTCCTCAAACTTAATATCCACACCTAAATTTTTTACTTGGTCAAACATATTTGTTGACAATGTTACACCATCAATACTTGAAAATGCGGGATAGTTTTCAATATTTTTTGTGTACACCATTTGACCACCTGGCATAGACTTTTCCAAAATCAAAACACTCTTACCAGCACGCCTTAGATATATCCCCGCAGTCATTCCACTTGGCCCACAACCTATAATTATGCAATCGTACATATTCTTCTCCATAAGCATAGTATATTCCAAAATGCAAAAAAAACAAACAACTTTTTGTGTTATTTGTTTTTTGCCGAATTAGTTTTGTGTTAATTGCAAATTTTTTAATGTTTCAAGATGCCCTTTTTCTTGTTCTAGGATAAAAGATATGACATTTTTGACTTCGTTATTTTGCAATATACTTAACATTTTTGTATAGTCTTTTATTGCAAATTCTTCGCTTTGTATGGCAATAGATAGCATCCTTTGGGAATCACTGCAATAATTGACATAGCGAGTGGAATAAAACATATCCCGCTGTGGTGGAAATGCAGTGTATATTGGTGCAACGCCAAGACGAATTAGAGTTTTTGCAAGTAAATCAAAATGCTCCATTTCGTCCATCGCAATACGCCTAAATGTGTTTGCAATGTCATTTTGTCCATAACTATCAAAAATTGTTGCCTCGTACATATACTCAAGTATTGCATTAAGTTCGCCAGTTCTACTTGCATATGCACTCGAAATTATTCTTGCCGAACGCAAATCTTGTGTTATGTTGTCTAGATTGTAAGTACCATTATCCAAAGATTTTGGACTAGCCACAACTTCTGTATTATCTTGCACATCATCCACGTTTTGATTGTCTTCATTTTCACTCATAAAAAATCTCCCTATACAATATATGAATAGGGAGAATGTATTGTTAATTGATTATTATTCAGATTGTTATAAAAGTACCTTTCCGCAATTCGACTTAGTCTTAAATCTCCTTATAAATCATAACCAAGTCCTTCTCAATAGGGTCATCCTTACTGCTATATCCTGTCGCCGTAACCCACCCTTCGTTCCAGCCACCGTTTATCATGTAATTCACGGTCACCGTAACGTTTCCACTCTCATAACCACTAACGCAAAACGTTAAATCTTCTAGATCACGACTAGGGTCACATTTATACAACTTATCATCATTCACCAAATCATTTAATGACGAACCTTTTACAAACAGAAATTTCCAAGTTTTTAATTGAAAGTAACCAGTTAACCAAACCTTGCTAGCATAACCAACTTCCATGCTATAAGATATGTCTATTTTGCTAATTCCCTGCTTTTTGTCTGCAAGTGAAAAGGCAACAATAATATTTCTGATCTCGCCTTTCGCAATATCTTCTTGAGTTAATATTGAGGTAGTATTGAGATTTGTGTATAACGTCGAGTCTGTTAGTGTCGCCGATATTGCTTTATCCGCAAGATTTTGTATGTTGATGACGATATAATATGTCATATACGTGCTGTCAATCGAAATATTCAACTCGCATTCCTTGGAGTCGTTTGTTACTGAATCACATTCCGCAATTGAGATGTCAGTTGCTTCATATGTCAAACTTGCGTTACTGGTTGTTTGCGTTCCAGCAATACTGGACAACGCTGTTGTCGCAAGTGTGTTTATGTTTGTTTGCATATCGCTTTTTGTTGTTTGTCCTGCCACCTTAAACACTTTCGTATTGATTTTTGCAAATACATCGGTTATATCGTACGAGATTGTCCCAGAAATTGAGTAAGTTACATTCGTTGAAGCCAAAACGCCAAAACATAGGACGACTATACTTAAACACATCATAGCAAACGATAATAATAACTTTAATTTTTTCATTTTTTACTCCTTTTTATATCTCTATGGAGATATTCTGTTATATTATATCTCTAAAGCGATATAATGTCAACAAATGGAAGTAAAAATTTCAAAAAGAATTTTAGAACTTATGAAAGAGCAAAATTTAACACAAGCAAAACTTGCTCAATCTATTGGTATGCATCAAAGTAATGTTAGTGAATGGCTGAGTGGGAAAAAAGAGCCAAGTATTGCAAGTTTGTGGCTCCTTGCTGATTTTTTTGATATTGACATTGACTATCTTGTCGGCAGAAAAGACTTTTAATAAACAAAAAGTATTTTATTAAATAACAGTTTGATAGATGTTAAGAAAAAACGCAAAAACAGCCCGAAGTTCGAGGCTCGGCAAGTCCGCTCGCGCAGGAGTTTACATCCGTAAATGACTGTGCGAGCGGGCTTGACAGAAACGAAGAAATTCGGAGCTGTTTTTGCGTTTTTTATTTCATTAGGGGGAACAAGACAACATCCCGTATACTCTCTTGGTCGAAAAGTATGGTCATAAGACGGTCTACACCAAAACCTAAGCCACTGATTGGTGGCATACCATGTTCCATAGCAAGCAAGAAATCTTCGTCAAGTTCCATTGCTTCGTCATCGCCTTCTTGTTTTGCTTTTGCTTGGTTTTCAAGTTCCTTTCGTTGAATAATTGGGTCAACAAGTTCGCTGTATGCCTTGGCGAGTTCATTGCCCATACACAAAATTTGGAAAGCGTCGATTATTCTATTGTCTTTGTCGTTTTTTCTTGCAAGTGGGATTAAAAATGCTGGATAGTTATACAGTATTGTTGGCTGAGTTATGTTTACTCTTATTTTTCTTTTATAAATATAATCAATTACCCCGCCAAGAGTTTTTATTCCGTCGAATTCTTTTGCTGGATAAAGTCCGCTTTGTGCGACTTTTTCAACAAGTTCATCACGGGACGCACAAGACAAAAAGTCAAAGCCCAAAATCTTTTGCATTTCTTCAACGTAGTTTATTCGTGGCCAAACTTCTTTGCCAAAATCAAGTTCGGTGCCCTGGTAAGTTATTTTTGTTGTGCCTTTTATTTCCATTAGTAGCGATTGAATGAATTTTTTATAAAATTTGATGTTATCTTCAAAATTCCAATAGGATGCATACCATTCAACCATGGTGAATTCTTGCAAATGTTGAGTGTCCATACCTTCGTTTCTAAAGCATTTTGCAACTTCATACACACGGTCAAAACCGCCCGCAATCACTTGTTTTAGATATGTTTCTGGAGCAATACGAAGGTTGCATTGCTTATCTAGTGCATTGTGATGTGTGAAAAATGGTTTTGCACTTGCACCGCAAACTGCTGATTGCAAAATTGGTGTTTCAACTTCCATAAAGCCGTTATTGTTTAGAAACGAGCGAAGGAAAGTTAGCACCTTGCTTCTGCCAACAAAAACTTCTCTTGCAGTTTCGTTTGAGATAAGGTCAAGATATCTTTGACGATATTTTTGTTCTTGGTCAACAAGTCCGTGAAATTTTTCTGGAAGTGGGCGGAGTGCTTTTGTTAGCAAAGTAACCGAGTATGCTTTGACTGTTATTTCGCCCGTTTGAGTGTGATAAATCTCGCCTTCAACCCCAACAAAGTCGCCAATGTCTATCATTTTTTTGTAAAATTCATACTTAGTTGCATCAAGTTCGTTTATGCCAACGCTGACTTGAATTTTGTCACAAACATCACGAATTTGCATAAAACCAAACTTGCCCATAACACGCCTGAACACCATCCTGCCACAAACTCTTGTTTTTGTGCCGTCGGGGAGTTGTCTTGCCCCGCTTATTGTGTGAGTTCTGTCAAATTTATCTTTGTAAACAATTTCTCCTGAATTTTTTAGTATTGAAATTTTTTCTGCACGAATATCAATTTCGCTAGACAATTGTTGTGTGTTTTCCATTTTTTTCTCCTAACCACTTTAAGATAACACAAAACTTTATTTAAGTCAATCAAAAAAGGTTTATGCAAACTTTTTTGCGTAAACCTTTTTGCCGTCTTGGACCTTTTGAACATACTCTCGTGTTTCTTTGTATGGAATGTGCGATAAAGTCTTTTTATCACTTGAATAATCACTGTTATTAAGCCACCCCGACACAACTCCTTCACCAGCATTGTATGCACACAGCACAACTGTTTCGTCATCAAACTTTTGTTTTAGATAATTTAGATAATATGTGCCTAAACTAATATTAAACTTGGGAGTAAACAAATTTTTATACGAATATTCTTCACCAAGTTTTTCGCAAATATATTGTGCAGTCTTTGGCATAATTTGCATAAGTCCAATCGCGCCTTTACTTGATATAACGCTTTTATCGAAACCACTTTCGCAATTTATTAAACTTGCAACAAGTTCGCAAGAAATGTCGTACTTTATTGAATATTCCACAATTTCAGTTTTATATGAAAAAGGATATTTGAAGTTTGTGTACACCAAATATCCATAAATGCCCAAACAAGAAAATATACAAATTATAATAAACACAATCAAAAACTTGTTTTTCATATAATTATTGTATATATTTTGTGTGCTAAAAATACGCTCAAATAACCAATTTTTTGCAAGTTTTCTGTCGATATAATTACCAATACATATCTTTTATATATGGTTTCCCGCCATTTATGTTTGAATTGCTTGTCCAAATAGACGAATCTAGATTTGCTGCCGATGGGGTACTTTTTGTATAATTTACACTATAAAATGATATACTCTCATTTATTGCATACCTATTTTGTGCACTACTCGATGTGTTATCGTTCCCTGTCGCAGAATTTTTCATGTATGCTTGGCATGTTATGGTGTTATTGCTATAACTTACACTTATTTTGTTATAAGTTGTTGCCGTCCAATCTTGTGTACCCCAACCCCAAGCTCCAGAGCCTGAATCACTAACATAATAACTTGTAGTTCCTTCCTCCGTGCTTGATCTATTCCAATTCACATAATAATAAATATATTGTGATGTAGAATAACCAAATGCAGTAGAGCAATAACAATTACTTGAACTTTTTTCTCTATTCCCATTTATTCCAGAAATATTGGTTGGAACTGTAACTGAAAAATTATAAACAAATGTATCACTGGCACGAAAACCGCTAGGTGTATTGTACCATAATTCTGCTGTGAGCATTTTTCTCATAATGTGTGTATCCTTATTTGCTGTAATATTACCCGTGTTGTAACAATTCGTCACATTATAATTCGAATATCCGACTATACCGCCCGCATAACTATTGTATGTTGATTGTTCTATATATTGAGAAATATCTTTTGTGTTTTCTTCCTTGTACGACCCAGACCAAACTTTTAGCCAGCAATCACGCCAACCTAATCCCCATGCCCTAAAAACCTTAATGCATTCAAGTTCTGTGTTTGTGTTATTAAAATATTGAGAACTGACTATCTTTTGAGAGTAACATGTTAAATTACCTAAATTCGCACAATTTGTGATAGCTGATGATGAGTACCCAGCGATTCCACCAACATAAGTTGTTTTGTTATATGTATTCCCACCAGAAACTGTCCCAAAATTCATACACTTAGTTATGGCAATTGTGGTATATCCGACAATTCCACCGGCATAAATTGCAGTCTTAATTCTGTTATATGCAGTATATAATTTTACAGTAATTTGACTTATTATTGTTCCGGTATTCGTACAATTTGATATACTCGCTCCTCCGTTACATCCAATAATTCCACCAACGCAACAAGAGCCCTTGTCCTCACTCCATTCAGGTTTAGAAGAATAATTATATGAATAAATAGCAATAGTTGGAGCAACATTAATGTTGCCATAATTTCGACAATTTTCAATATTCCCAGTATTTGCTTTCGCTTCAATATAACCAACTATCCCGCCAGAAAATAATCCATCAACTATTTCCGCCCTATTGGAACAGTTTATTATTTGTGATTCACTATGTCCTTGCATATAACCAACGATGCCACCAATGTAACTTTTGCTTGCACTTGAACCCCACTCCATTTTGCCAGTAAGTTTTCCAGATAACACACACACATTTTGAATCGTTCCCTTTTCTAATTCCCCACACACAACACCAATTTTGCATTCCGAACTTGAACTACCAGCGTAGGTAATTTTAATATTATCTAAAAATAAATTTTTTATCTCACCGCTGGTCATTTTTGCAACAAAACCAATTGTCGTGCTCGATGTAGACATAGATAAATTGGATATAATAAAACTTCCACCATTAAACGTTCCAGAAAAATCGCTTGAAATCCATGTCTTGCCACTTAAATCCACATTGCAAGTTAGTTTGTAGGTTTTGGTTTCTTTTATGTATATTTCTCCAGTCGTCATATCTGTAGCACTTTCCGCCTGAACACCACTAGACCGCAAAAACGCTCCAGCAAGTTGCTCGGGAGTTGAAATAAGGTTGATTACTCTTTCTTCGTTTGTTTCT
>CAYQLL010000019.1:0-11615 GCA_964418405.1 uncultured Christensenella sp.
GAAATCGACAGAAATGGAGTACAAAAACTCAAAAGTTAAGGAGAAAGAAAATGAAATACGAGTTATTATCAAACAACAGGGTGTATCTTTGTGGAGAGATTGCAAGCGAGCCAAAGTTTAGTCACGAAAGTTTTTCGGAGGCGTTTTATGAGATTGACCTAAAAGTCAAAAGACTTTCCGAGCAGTTTGACATTATTCCAATCACAATATCCGACAAACTACTAACTAGCGATATGACACTAGGGAGCAAACTTGCACTGTGCGGGCAGTTTAGAAGTTATAACAAAGTAGAATACGGAAAAAGTAAACTTATTCTCACAGTTTTTGTGAGAGAGATTATTGAGTACAATGAAACAATGAATCCAAATATTATTGAAATTTCTGGGTTTATTTGCAAAGAACCATCATACAGAACAACACCATTTAAGCGAGAAATTTGTGATGTGCTTATTGCAGTGAACAGGGCATACAACAAGTCGGACTATTTGCCATGTATCGCTTGGGGGCGCAATGCAAGATATGTAAGGAATCTAGAGATTGGCAAAAAAGTAAACTTGGTTGGCAGAATTCAATCAAGAGAATATCAAAAGAAAACCGACGACGGCGAAGTCGTGACAAAAATTGCATATGAAGTGTCAATAAACAAAATTACTGACGGAGAAATTTTGAGCGAAAACGAGGATGGCGAGGCACTTTAGAGCAAAAAATAACTTAATTTTCAAAAATTATCTCACTTTGTTGTGAGATTTTTTGTTATATTTATTAGACAGTTGCAAAAATTAATGTTATAATGTAAAAAAGTGAAGCAATTTTGTCAAGGAGGTTGTATGGAACAAAAACAAAAAAAAGATAATAAAAAGTTTTATAACACCATGCGACTTATTGGAAATATAATTTTTGTGCCAATTGTTGCTTTTGTTCTTGTTGTTTCAATCATTTTATTTGCTGCCAAAAGAAATAACGAAGTGCCATCGCTCTTTGGATATTCAGTTGTAAAGATAATTTCAGGCAGTATGAGATTAGATAGAACAACGGGAGAAGAACGACCACAGTTTGCACAAGGTAAATGTGTGATTGTGAAAGTTGTTGACACAAAAAGTCTTAATATTGGCGATGTGATTGCATTTTATGACTATATGGATACTGATGTCTACTCGTCACAGCTAAGTTCCAACAAACAAACCACAACAAACAGCTCTTCATCTTCAAACATAAATACGTCAATTGCTGGTGGGGCAAGGAACAAAAATCAAGAAAGAGTTGCACCATATTCAAAAGTGATTTTCCACAGAATTATTGATATCTTAACTCCAATAAATGAGACTGATGAAAACTATGGGAAACTTTTTTTCCAAACCAAGGGTGATGCAAATGAATCTGCTGATTCAAACTGGATAATGGAAGATTATGTTGTCGGCAAGTATGAAAGCAGTAATGCATTTATTTGCGGAATATTTAGTTTTTGCACAAGCAAAGTTGGAAGTATTGTTTTAATCGTTATTCCATCACTAATTATGATAGCATTACTTGCAATCTCAATGCGTGGCGAAGTTAAGGAATATCAAATGCAGAAAAAAGGTAGTAAAAAAACGGTACAAACTGATGAAGATATACTTGACAAGTTGACCAAAGATGAAAATAGTGTGAAGACGGAGCAAGAAACAAAAGAAGAACAAAGGAAGCGAGAAGAAAAAGAAAGAATTCTTCAGGAAATTTTGCAAGATGCGAAGAAAAGTGGTAATGATAAGAAACCACCTCCAATACCTAAAAAATAGTGATAATTAAATTAAAATTGACTGGCATAAACTTGTCAGTCTTTTTTTGTTAAAAACTACCTTTTTGCACAAAATACCTTTATGAAAATGATTGACGAAGCAGATTTTGACTATGGCAAGTTTGGTTACTTACAAAAAGATTTGGGCGATGGAATAATTTTTTCCAAACTAGATATTGCCAAAAGCGAAAATAAACTTGGTTTTAATGCTGGGAGTTATCGCATAATTTCCGTGCATAATCTTTTTATTATGACAAGTAAGCAAAGGGGAAATGTTGCAAATGTTTTTGTTTTGACATTAAAAGAACTTTTGCACAAAATAAATATAAAAAAGACGGATAAGATAATTGTGTGTGGACTTGGTAACGACAATATATTGGCGGATAGTTTTGGACGCGCTGTATGTTCTAACGTGTTGGCAACAAATGGAATTTTGTCAAAGTTAACCAAATCAAAAATTTGTACCATTTCGCCAAATGTTAAAGCAGTGACAGGACTTGACACATTGGATATTGTGAGCGGAATTGCAAGTAAGATTTGTGCAAAACTTATAATTTTGGTGGATAGTTTGATGACCAAAAACATTGAAAGAATAGGACATAGTTTTCAAATATCAACTTGTGGTATTGTGCCGGGCGGTGCGATAAAATCTGGCAAAGAGATAAGCGAAAAAACGACTGGTGTTAAGTGTTTAACAGTTGGTGTGCCGTTTATGATTGACCTAAAAAGCATAAGTAAAAAAATTCAAAAGCAAATAATAGTTTCGCCAAAAGACTGTGGCGAAATGGTGGAAGTTTGTTCGCAAATAGTGGCGGATGCAATAAACCAATATTTTAACCCGACACTAAATAAAAACGATATTTGTGAACTTAAACGAGGGTTTTAGCATAGATAATAAATATGATTGCATTGATTGATAGTGGTGTGGGCGGGGTAAATATTTTGGCGCGGTGTGTAACTTTTTTGCCCAATGATTATGTTTTACTTGTGGATAATTTGAATGCACCATATGGGAATTTAAGCAAGAAAAGATTATTTAATATCACAAAAAAGAATATTGATTTTTTGATAAAAAAATACAAAATTGAAGCAATAATTTTGGCGTGCAACACGCTTAGTTTTACTATTTTTGATAAAATAAAAAACGAGTATAATATTCCAATAATAAAAATGCAATTTGACGAAAGTAAAATAAATAAAAATAAAAAAGAAATATTATTTTTTGCAACAATAAATACAATAAAAAATAATAAAAAATTAATTGATAAAAACAACTGGAAACCGCTATATGTAAAAGATTTGCCACTATTTATAGATAACAATATAAATAAATTAGATAATATTAAAAATAAAATAAATAAAAAAATAAAAAATAAAAAAAATATAAATACTATTGTGCTTGGATGTACGCATTTTTTGTTAATTAAAAAACAATTAAAAGAAATTTTTCCTTTTGCTAAATTTTATGATAATTCTCAAGATGTTATATGTGAACTAAAAAAGAATGTAAAACCAAAACAAACAAAAAGTGTGCATATAGTTTTAACACGAAAAGATTATGCTAGATATGTTGAATTTAAGACTTTGGCGTTTAGGTTGATTAGGGGTGGGGGATGTGATTCCACACTTTGAAAAAGTGTGGCTTCGCTATCGCGAATTTGCTTTGCTTGAAAATTAAAATTTTTTAATTTTCAAGCAAAGCAATATCACATCCCCTAAGTTTGTCTATTTTTGTTGACAAATTTTAGCACAAAAGTTATACCATATGTATGAATTGTAATTTATGTCCAAAAAAATGTAATATAGACAGAAAGTTTAGCAAAGGTTGTTGCGGTGAAAGTGACAAAATTAAAATTGCAAAATATTGTTTGTTTGAATTGGAAGAACCTTGCATAAGCGGAAAAAATGGAAGCGGTGCAATCTTTTTTTCTGGTTGTTCACTTGGGTGTGTTTTTTGCCAAAATTATGAAATTTCGTCAATGCATTATGGTAAGGAAATCTCAACCAAAGAACTTGTCAATATTTTTAAGGAACTTGAAAGTATGGGCGCGGAAAACATTAACCTAATCAGCCCAACACATTTTTCAAGCAAAATAATTGAAGCACTAAAAATCTATAAACCAAGCATCCCAATAGTGTACAACACACACGGCTACGAAAGTTTGGAAACGCTAAAAAAACTTATGCCATATATTGATGTGTTTTTGCCCGACTTAAAATATGTTGACAACACCCTTTCCAAAAAATATAGCGGGTGTGCTGACTACTTCGCCGTCGCAAGTAAAGCAATAAAGTTTATGCGAGAAAATAAGCAAGATGTTTTTGAAGATGGAATGATTAAACAAGGCGTGATTATAAGACACCTAATTTTGCCACTTTGCACTTATGATAGTATTGATGTTCTTCGTTGGATAAAGGAAAACTTGCCAAACACAAAAGTAAGTTTGATGGCTCAGTACACGCCTTTTGGCAAGATTAGTGATTATCCTGAGATAAATAGGAAAATCACCAAACGAGAATATGAAAAAGTTGTGAATGCATATCTTGAACTTGAACTTGATGGCTATGTGCAAGATAGAGATAGTAGTGGGGAAAAATTTATACCGACTTTCAAACATACTTAGTTAAAATGATTATGGAAGGGCTCTCGCAGTATATCCGTGTCCTCTAAGAATAGCATAGTTGCGAGAATATTTTTTTTACAAAATGCTTAATAGTGATTGAAATTTTTGTTTTTGTGTGATATAATCGACTGTTAATTTGGATAACAGTTGATTTTTTGTGCATAAAAATTGGCAAAAAGCGAGTTTTCGTAAGGAAAGGCATTTGTATAATTTTTTTGTGAAAAGTCAATGGAAACAATAGGAAGGGAAAATGAAAAACGAAAAAGTAAGAAATATTGCGATTATTGCACACGTAGACCATGGCAAAACAAGTTTGGTTAATGAAATGTTAAAGCAAGGCAATGTGTTTAGGGATAATCAAGTTGTTGAAGACAGAGTTATGGATAGTAACGCCATTGAGAGAGAAAGGGGCATTACAATTTTGTCAAAAAATGCGAGTTGTGAATATAAAGGTGTGAAAATTAATGTTGTCGACACTCCTGGGCACGCAGATTTTGGTGGAGAAGTTGAAAGAGTACTTAAAATGGTTGACGGCGTGCTTCTGGTCGTTGATGCATTTGAAGGACCTATGCCACAAACAAGATTTGTGCTTGAGCATGCACTTGCACTTAATTTGAAGGTTATCGTTGTTGTAAATAAAACGGATAGACCTGACGCAAGATGTGGCGAAGTGGTTGACGAAGTTTTGGAATTGCTTTTAGATTTGGATGCAAACGAGGAACAACTTGACAGTCCTTTTGTTTTTGCAAGTGCAAGAACGGGCAAGGCAACACTTGATTACACTAAAGAAGGCGAAAATTTTGTTCCACTTTTTGAAACAATTTTAAGCCATATTCCAGCACCAGAGGGCGAAATAGACGCACCACTTGGAATGCTTGTTTCCAGTGCGGAGCATAACGACTATGTTGGAAAACTCGCAATTGGTAAAATTACAAGCGGAAAAATTAGCGTTGGCGACAATGTTGTTGTTTGCAATTACTATGACAAAACAAAACAAATTAAAAGCAAAGTTGTGCAACTTTTCACATATCAAGGCTTAAAACGTGTGCAAACTGAAAGTGCTGAGATGGGCGATATAGTTTGTGTTGCTGGACTTGAAAATGTTATGATTGGCGACACAATTTGTTCGCCACAAAAAGTTGAGCCACAAGAGTTTGTGCAAATTGCCGAGCCAAGCGTTGAAATGACTTTTATGGTAAATGACAGTCCGTTTGCGGGCAAGGAAGGGAAGTTTGTAACATCAAGACATCTAAGAGACAGACTATACAAAGAAGCAGTCAAAGATTTGTCGCTTAGAGTTAGCGACACATCTACAAGTGAAGCATTCACAGTTTGCGGACGTGGTGAAATGCACCTTAGTATTTTGATTGAAAATATGCGTCGTGATGGCTATGAATTCCAAGTTAGTATGCCAAGAGTTAGATTTAAGGATATTGATGGGCAAAAGTGTGAGCCTATTGATATTTTGACACTTGACGTTCCTGCTGATTGTGTTGGAACAGTTATGAACAAAATGGGTGTGAGAAAGGGCGAACTTATTCATATGACACCAAAGGCGTCAAGAATGAAGATGGAGTTTTATATCCCAGAGCGTGGACTTTTTGGTTTTAAGAGCGAACTTTTAACAGACACAAAAGGCGAAGGAATAATGAGTTCAGTTTTCCATGACTATGAACCATACAAGGGCGAGATTGAGCGTAGAGAATATGGCTCACTTATCGCTTTTGAAGCGGGTGAAAGTATTGTTTATGGACTATTCAATGCACAAGAGCGTGGTGAACTATTCATTGGCGCAGGCGTGCCAGTGTATGCCGGGATGATTGTTGGACGAAACCCAAAAGGCGAAGATTTGGTTGTCAATGTGTGCAAAAGAAAGCACTTGTCCAACTGCCGTGCAAGTGGGTCGGATGACGCACTTAGACTTGAAACACCAGTGCTTATGAGTTTGGAAGACTGCTTGGAGTTTTTGGCAGATGACGAGTATTTGGAAGTTACACCAAAAAGTATTAGAATGAGAAAGAAAATTCTTGACCACAATATGCGTCTTAGAGAAAGAGGAAAAATTCTTAGAGGAGAAGTAGTGGATGACTAAACAAAAACTGCCAAGAGAAGACAAAGAATACAAGTTGTCACTCAAAAAGATGTGGATAGCACTAGGCTGTTTGTTCCCAGTTTTAATTGCGGTGACATACGTTTTTGGTGCTGTTTTGAAACTTGATGAGTGGCTTGTGATTTTTATAAACGTAATCTTTGGTGGCTTTGTTTGTTTGATTATTTACTTTATTTTTGATAGAATAGAAAAGAAAAGGAAGTTAAACGAGTTTTTGGATAATGACAAAGACAAGTTTGACCCATTCAAGGACTAGGGGGTAAAATATGGCAAATGTAGTTAAAATGATGCCACATTCAATTGAAGCAGAGCAATCGCTACTTTCGTGTTTGCTTATTGATAACAATGTTGTGACAAGCATAACGGAGAAAATAAAACCGAAAGATTTTTACAGCGAAGCACATAAAAAAATTTATGAAGTGATGTTCACACTTTACGAAACAAATCAACCTATTGATTTTGTCACTGTGGTTGACAAACTTGAAAAAGCGAACATTTTGAGTGAAGTTGGTGGAATTGAGTACCTTACAACACTTGCATCGGCACTTCCTAGTGCAGTGAACTACAAGACATATATTGAGATAATAAAGCGTGACAGTTTGAATAGGTCGCTTATTTTGGCGGGACAACAAATTATTGAAAATGCATATAAAGGTGGCGAGATTGCCGACTCTATTGCATTTGCTGAAAAAGTTATATACGACATTGCACAAAAAGAAGAAACAAGCACTCTAGAGCATATTTCTGGGGCACTTAATGAAGCGATGAAATCTATTGACGAACTTGCAAAAAATGGTGGCAAAATCAAAGGAATTTCAACGGGAATAACTGAGTTTGATAAACTAACTAACGGACTTCAAAATTCTGACCTTATATTGCTTGCGGCACGTCCCGGTGTTGGAAAAACGTCTTTTGCTATGAATATTGCAATCAATGCGAGTATTTCTCAGCACAAGACTTGCGCTATATTTTCTTTGGAAATGCCAAGAGTCCAACTTGCAATGCGTTCACTTTGCCAAGTTGCAAAAGTAAGCATGAGTAAGACAAAAAAAGGCAATCTAACAACTGAAGAAATGAAATATATTTGGATGGCAAACAAAACTCTTGCCGAGTCGAATATTTATGTTAGCGACAGTTCGCTTGTCACGCCAATGGATATTTTGGACAAGTGCCGAAGACTTAAACGCGAGAAAGGACTTGACCTTATTGTCATTGACTACTTGCAACTTATGTCAAGTGGAAGGGCAAGTCGTGATGATAACCGTCAACAAGAAATTTCGCAAATAACAAGATTTTTGAAAATTGCAGCAAAAGAACTCAATGTACCTATCATACTTTTGTCGCAACTAAGTCGTGCAATTGAGCAAAGAAAAGACCATAAGCCAATGCTCTCCGACCTTAGAGAAAGCGGTGCAATCGAGCAAGATGCAGATATTGTGCTATTTATTGACAATCCAGACAAATATAATGATGTTGTTAATCAAAATGAGCCGGGGATATGCGAATTGGTTGTTGCAAAACATCGTAACGGCGAACTTGGGAATATTAAAATGCGTTGGGTTGGCGAACTTACAACATTTATTGACCCAGACAAAAAGATTGAAAGACGAGATTATGGCGATAAGATTAAAGTTGTTAGCGATGATGCATTTGGCGGGGTACCTGATGTTCCGCCAGAGGATATGAGTGGATTTGATATAAATGAACTTGCTGGTGTCTTTGATGATAAAAACATAGACTAATAAAAAATTACTAAGAACTCTAATATTAGGGTTCTTTTTATATGCACCATTCAAATTTTGTGCTATATAATTTATTCAATAACTATTCCGTAAAAAACGCTTGTTTTTATTCAGTTTGCGGAATATATGTTTGAGTGATTAGGAAAGTATTTGAAAATACTAAGTAATTAAATTTAGTTACAGGAAAAAAGGAACAATGCTAGAAAAACAATGTTCCTTTTTAATTACAAAAATCATTGACTAAATCATTGAATTCTACAGTGGAAAGTCCTTGTGCAAGTCATGTTCTTTTTGATATATTCTTTGTGCTTCTTTAATGTAGAACTGTTCAAAAGGTGAATTTTCCATAACAAAGTCAGGATTTGTGCAACATTGAACAAGAGAGTGCCAATTTGGACATAAGTTATGTTCTTGAGAAAGTCTGGATTTGTCAATAAGATAATACCCACCACCTTCTGGCGTAAAGAAAAATCTCCAAAGTTCGCCAAGATTTTCTCTTGCTTGCAAGATGTGCTTATTTTCTTTGGCAAGTTCGGCAAGTTTGTATAAATATTGTTTTATTTCAGGATCTAGGGTGCATTCAATCATCTTAAGTGTGATTTTATCAACTTTTCCCGTGCTGTGGATATCATATATTATTGAAGAAATAATGCTGTGAAAACACTTTTCATCTGATGGGCTAACAACTTTGTCAAAATTATAGTTTGCTGGGTCGTTTTTTGCTCTTGGATCTAATACGTTTGTTTTTGGTTCATAATAAAACATCGCAGACACTGGAATTTTTACATAAAATCTTTTGTACTTATACTCTTTTTTGATTTCTTTTAATGTGAACATTTCGTACCTCTTGACTAAATTATAGCACATATATATATTTTTGTAAATATCAAATATTTGAATTTTTGATAAAGGTAAGTGAATATTATTGTATAATTTTCAAAAAATACAATTATGAGAGAAAAATACATAAAAAATTCAATTATTCTGTTTATTTGTCTGATTTTTACTAAATTTTTTGGGGCTATTTATAAAATACTTCTCTCCAATATTTTGGGCACAAGGGGTATCGGAATTTATCAAATGATATTTTTTGTTTATTCGCTTTTTTTGGTGTTTATCACTGGAGCGATGCCGACTTTTATTTCACAAAGAGTGTCAAAATTTAGAGCGAGTAACGATTTCGCAAGTATTGCAAGTCTTGTAAAAAATGCACTTATGCTGTGCACTATCTTGGGTTTAATTTTTTCAACAGTGCTAACGTTAATGGCGCAAAGTTTTGCAATTTGGCAAGGGAATAGCGATGCATATTGGGGATATGTAATTGTTGGCGTCAGCATAATTTTCAGTGCCGTGGCATGTGTAATAAAGGGCTATTTTTTAGGGATTGAGCATATGTCTATCAATGCGATTTGTGGAATTGTTGAGCAAATTGTTAAGTTATGCATTGGTCTTATAATGGCAAGAATTTTTGCAAAAAATGGTGTGATTTTTGCGATTTATGGGGCGTTTTTGGGTGTGCTTTTTAGCGAGATTGTCGCATTTATTTTTATGATAATTTTTTATATGTGCAAAAAACAAAAAGTTAGTGCAAGGTACAGTTTGTTGGAGATAAAAAACACTTTTTGGGGATTTTTGCCTCTAGTTTTTTCTAATTTAGTGTTGCCTTTGTCGAATTTTGTTGACAGTTTTTTGGTGGTTAATTTACTTATGACAAAATTTTCTAAAACTGTTTCAACTTCGCTTTTTGGTATTGCAACAGGAATGATTGCTCCACTTGTTAATTTTCCAGTACTTTTATGTGGGACGATTTGCACTGCAATTTTGCCAACGATTTCATATTCATTTGCACAAAAAAAAGATGTAAGTGGAGTGTTTGGAGGTGCTTTGTCTTTTGTTTTTATGCTTTTCGTACCATGTGCCTTTGGTATGTTGGCATTATCTAGGAATATTGTTGTAACATTTTTCCCTAGTATAGAAATACAATTTATGGACATTGCCAGCTTTTATTTGCAAGTTATGAGTTTTAATATAATCTGGCTGTCGCTTTTCCAAATTATCAGCAGTTTGCTTGTTGGCATAGGCGAGTTTAGGTTGCCACTTATTGCACAAACGATTGGAGTTGTAGTTAAAATTTCCGTGACGGTTATTTTAATTTTATTCACGAAACTCAATATTTTGTCATTAGCAATAGCAATAAATGTTGGGAATATCTTAACTATTTGTCTATCAATTGGATATATGCGAAAATATGTTTGTGTTAATATGTTCAAGCAAAAATTTATTTTAAGTTTTGCTTGTGCACTTATTATGTTTTTTATTGTATTGGGTTTAGATATGACTATTAAACTGAATGCAATTATAAAGATAGGAATGCTTATAACCTTGGGTGCTTTGGTGTATTTTTCACTTTGTATAATACTCAAAGTGTTTTCAATAAAAAGTGTTAAAAATATGTTTTTTAAGAGCAAAATGCATAAAGAAAAATTGAAATAATATAAATTTTGTTGTATAATGAAAATATGAAGATAGGAAATATTGAAGTAGGAAATTTATTTTTGGCACCGATGGCTGGTGTCAGCGATATTGGGTTTAGAAAAGTGTGCCACACTTGTGGTGCAGATTTAACATATATTGAAATGATAAATTGTAACGCAATAAGATTTGGCAATTCAAACACGCTTAGTATGCTAAACACATTTGATGGAGAAAGTCCAAGTGTTGTGCAAATTTTTGGACATGACGCTGACCAAATGGCACAAGTTTGTGCAAGTTGTGAACTTGAAAAGTTTGATATAATTGATATAAATTTTGGATGCCCAGCACCAAAAATTGTGAAAAATGGCGACGGCAGTGCCCTTTTATGTGATCTAAAAAAAATTGAAGAAATTGTCACGAAATGTGTTAAGGCAACAAACAAACCAATCACTGTTAAAATTAGAATTGGTTACAAAAAAAATGATAATGTTGCAGTTGAAGTTGCAAAACTTTGCGAAAAGTGTGGGGCAAAAGCAATTACTGTTCACGGAAGGACTAAGGAGCAAATGTATAGCGGAGAAGTTGATTATGACACAATCAAAAAAGTCAAACAAAGTGTGTCAATTCCTGTTATTGGCAACGGCGATGTTTGCGATATAAATAGTTACAAAAAAATGCTAGAAACGGGTGTTGATGGTGTGATGATTGGACGAGGGGCACTTGGTCAACCTTGGATTTTTGACATTCTTAAAGGCAAGAATCTACCAAATAAATATGAAATGATTGAGATGCATGTAAATACACTTAGGGATTACTATGATGAAGCTTATTTGTGCAAAATTTTAAGAAAACATTTTTAGAATTTCTATTTTTGTCCCTGAACAAATAAC